>JALSNA010000484.1 GCA_026987255.1 Hyphomicrobiales bacterium
CTGCTGGCATCGAGGCGCAAGGGGCGGGTCAGGGCCGCCTGGATCTTTTCGGCCACGGTTTCGTAATTTTCCAAGGTCACGCCGGGCAGGAAGATGGCGAACTCGTCGCCGCCGAGCCGGGCCACGAGATCGGTGGGGCGGGTGACGCGCTTGAGCCTGCGGGCGGTGGCGGTGAGCAGATCGTCACCGGCCTGGTGGCCCAGGGTGTCGTTGATGGACTTGAAGTGATCCAGATCGAGCAGGATGAAGCACCCCTTTGCTTCGTTCCTCTGGCGGTGGGTGAGATGGTTTTTCAGCTCGCGCAGGAAGCTGCTGCGGTTGAGCAGGCCGGTCAGGGGATCGGTCTCGGCCTGCTTGCGGATGCGTCTTTCGGCCTCGATGAGATCGGAAATGTCGGTGCTGACGAAAACCGTGTGCCCAGAGGAGGACTTGCGCTCGCGCACCTGCACCCAGCGGCCGGAGGAAAGCTGCTGAACGAGATCCTTCTTCATGCCTTTCTTGTGACGGGCGAGGCGCTCGTTCATCCATTCCTTCGAGCGCGCCTTGGCCGGATCGACATGCATGTATTGGCCTTGTTCGACGGCGAATTTGAGGATTTCGTCGTAGGTTTCGCCGATTCTTATCCTGGGCGCGGCCTTGTCATAATAGACATGATACTGGCGGTTGAAGAAGACCAGACGGTCCTGCGGATCGTAGGCGGCGATGGCGTTGGGCACCACATCGAGCAGCTGCTTGAGAACCTCCGTGGCGAGGTTCTTCTCGCTGGTTTGGCGCGCCAGCTCGGACTTGATGCGGCGCTCCTGGTTGATGTTGCGAAAAACGCCGGTGAGATGGCGGATGCCGCCGATGTCGGTGGCGGTGCCCGAAGCATGCAGCCAGTTGCCCTTGCCATTGCCATGGCGCACCTCCAGCTCCAGCGCCCAGGGCGCGCCTTCATTCAGGCTGCGGATGATGGCCTGGCGCAGGGCGGAGCGTCCGGCGCGGGAGAAGATGGGGAGGATTTCATCGAAGGTGGCGGATTCGGAAATGGCCTTGCCGAAGATTTCCTCCGGATTGCCGCGCCACAGGGCAATGTCATGGCCATTGCGCGAGATCCAGCCGAAGGCTTCCGTCAGGCGCAGCAGCTCGTTGCCCAGCCGGCGCATGGTGAGCGAGGGGATCCTTTGGGGGCTGCGGCGCTCAGGGGAGCTCAAGGCGCGCTTGCGGGTATGTGTTGCCATGGTGGTCTTTTCCCATCCACATGTTGGCCCCCGCTTGTATCTCGCCCCCATGTGCAGCGGAAGTGATCATAAAATGCAAAACTTTAACATTCCCTTATGACATGGCGCGGCGGCACAATGGCGGGGGCCTTGTGTCCGGTTTGCGCAATCTCTGGTAAGGATTGATTAAGGAATGCAATTTACGGTATATGTAGCGAATCACAAAGCACGCAAGACGTGCGAGTTGCCATGCGGGTTTTCCATTGGGGAGTGGAAAGCGGGAAGCCGCGAGCGGCTTCATGGAGGGAAGAGAAAGTGGCAAGGCGCAAGGATACCCGCACTTTTGGCGCGAAGGGCAATCAGACCAGAACCGACACAGGCGGCAAGGCCAGGACGAACGGGCGCGGCGGGGGGCTGTTTTGCGATGGTCTGGCCCTGGAGCCCAGGGTGCTGTTCGACGGCGCCGGGGCGCTGACATCGGCAGCAGCCTTCGATGCGGCCCATGACGCGGCCCATGATCTGGCCGCGCCGGGGGATGGACCAGATGGCGCGGATCATGACGCCTTGCTCGATGCGCTCACCCATGCGGCGGCGGCGGAGCAGCCGGGCGGGGGGCGCACGGAAATCGCCTTCATCGATTCTGCGGTTGAGGATCCTCAGGATATCATCTCCGCGCTGGGGCCCAACGTTGAAGTCATCATGCTCGATGGCGGCAGCGACGGAGTGGAGCAGATGGCATCCGCCCTGGAGGGGCGATCCGGGGTGGATGCCATCCACATTTTCTCCCATGGACGATCTGGCACGCTCGATCTGGGCAACACCAGGCTGACGGCGGCCTCCATGGCGGGCCGCCATGGAGATGACATGGCCACCATCGGCGCGGCCATGAGCGAGGATGGCGACATCCTCATCTATGGCTGTGATTTCGGCAAGGGGGCGCGCGGCGCGCAGGCCATGGAGACGCTGGCCGGGCTGACGGGAGCGGACGTGGCGGCCTCCGACGATCTGACGGGTGCGGCCTCCAGGGGCGGCGACTGGGAGCTGGAGAGGCGTTTCGGCCTGATCGAGGCCACCACCATCATGGCGCGCGATTATGATGGCGTGCTGGCCCCGGTGGTCATCAGCGCGGCGAACAATTCGCTTTCGGTGGTGGATGCGAACGGCAATCCGGTGGCCGGCAACAATGGCAGATACCAGGTGGGCGTGGGCTATGTGGGCACCTGGGCCAATGCGGGCACGGTGGGCGGCCAGCTGGTGGATGTCAAGGCGACGGTGGTGTCCATCGGGCCGGGCGATACATTCTATCTGGAAGATCCATCGGTCATCGGCCAGGACGATCTGTCGGTGCTGCTCTTCTCCGAGGGCACGAACAGTCCGGCCGAAGCCAAGGTGCATTGGGAGCTGGTGCTGGCGGGAACCAATATTCCGGCCACGGGCGATATCGATTTCATCGTCTCCGACATCGATGGCATAGGCGGCAATCCCTACACGCGCGAGACGGTGGTGCCTGATCTGCAGCATCTGACCTATTATGGTCACGAGGCGCCGACCAATGTCGTATTCAATGTCACAGGCGGAGTTGTCGAGGCCACCGGCACCCAGAACCAGAATGGCGAGACGACCTCGGCGGCGGTCTTCGGCTGGTCCAATGTTTCCAGCTGGGACATCACCTACCGGCTGGAGGCCAACAATCTGACATCGGGGGCGCGCTCCACCCATGATGGCGATGGCGACATGGCCTTCACCAACCAGCAGAATCACTACCTGCTGTCCCTGGACAATGACGGCGACGATTCCACCGCGCCGGGCACCGGCTATCAGGCCACCTATGCCGAGGGCGGGGCAGGGGTGCCGGTGGTGGATTCGGATGTGGACATCTACCAGCATGCCGCGCTGGGGGCGAACCTCGATGAGGCGGTCGTCAAGCTGACCAATGCGCAGGCCGGTGATGTGCTCAATGTGGGCGCGCTGCCGGCGGGCATTGCGGCCAGCGTGGACACCTCGGTGGCCGGAGAGATCACCGTGACGCTGAGCGGCTCTGCGACGGTGGCCGATTACGAGGCGGCCTTGCAGGCCATCACCTTCTCCAGCAGCTCCGATACGCCGGACGTGACGGACCGCACCGTGGATATCATGGTCAAGAACGGCACCTATGGCACCTACAGCAACATGGCGCAGAGCACCATCCATGTGCTGGAGGTCAACGATCCGCCCTCAGGAGCGGACAAGACCATTGCCGCCCAGGAGGATACCCCCGTGGCGCTCACGGCGGCGGATTTCGGCTTTTCCGATGTGGATGGCGACAATCTGCAGGCGGTCATCATCACCACCGTTCCCGATGCCACCGAAGGCGCCTTGAGCCTCAATGGCACGCCGGTTTCGGCCGGACAGACCATAGCGGCGGCCGATCTGGCATCCCTGGTCTTCACGCCGGCGGCCAATGTCAATGGCAACGGCGTGGGCGCCTTTACCTTCCAGGTGGTGGATGACGGCGGGGTGGCCAATGGCGGGCAGGATACGGATGGCTCTCCCAACACCATGGATTTCGATATCGCGCCGGTGAACGATCCGCCGGTGGCGGCCAATGACACCACGGCGGTGGTGGTTCCCGGCCAGACGGTGAATGTCAATCCACTGGTCAATGACAGCGACGTGGACAACGATCCGCTGACCATTACCCAGATCGTCGATCCGGCCAATCCGGGCTCGCCCATCGCCATTGCGCCAGGCACTACGGTCGTTCTGGCTTCGGGCACGCAGATCGTCATGAAGGCGGATGGCTCCCTGGATGTGACGCCGGCGCGGATCAATGCGGATGCGGACCTATTCGATTACGTGATCAGCGATGGCAATGGCGGCACCGCCCAGGCCACGGTCACGGTGCCTTTGGACCGTGACGGTGATGGCATTTCCGACGCTATCGACATCGACGATGACAATGACGGCGTTCTCGACGTCAACGAGGGCGGCGGCGATACCGATGGTGATGGCATCGCCGACAAGTATGATCTCGATTCCGACAATGACGGCATTTCCGACCTGATGGAAAGCGGCGCTCCGGCGGCGCTCGTGGCGCTGGACGTCAATCATGATGGCACGCTTTCGGCCGCCGAGACGCAGGCCGCCACGGGGGCGGGCCTGTCCGATGTGGACAATGACGGCCTGATGGATGTTTTCGACAGCGACACGACATCGTCGGGCACGGCGGCTTCCGTGGGGACGGCGGCGGTGGATAGCGATGCTGATGGCGTCAACGATCTGCTCGATCTGGATTCGGACAATGACGGCATTCCCGATACGGTGGAAGCGCGCCCGACGGCCGCTTATGTGGCCAATGACGGCGATGTGACGGACAACGACGCCGATGGCGATGGCGTCATCGATCTGTTCGATGCCAACGACGGCGGCACGGGGGATTTCGGCGGCAGCTTTGCTGGTCCCGAGGATACAGATGGCGATGGAACGCCCGATTATCTGGATGACAACTCCGACAATGACGCCTATGCGGATACGGCCGAATCCGGACTTGCTCCGGGCGCGGATGGCAATGGCGACGGCATTGGCGATGGCGTCAATGCCTCCTATGCCGACCCGGACGGGGATGTGAACGATCCGTCCAGCGATCTGGCCAACCAGTTCAATGACACATCGCAAGTGGGCTATCGCGAAGTCAATACGCCGCCATCGCTGACCAACGATGGCGATGGCTCTTCAGGTGCACCCGCTGGCGACTACGAGGCCACCTATACGGAGAATGATGCGGCCATTCACATCGTGGATGCGGCGGATGCCGCCGTTTCCGATGCCGAGGACAACATCGTCGGGCTGGTGGTCACCCTGACCGATGGCAAGGCGGGGGATTCGATCCAGTTTCCGTCCTCCCTGCCCGGCGGCATCACGGCTTCGGTTGCGCCCGGAACGACCCTTGGCGCCGATGGTGTGCTCAGCGTGACCTTCACGGGCACGGCGGCGACAACCAATGCCGACTGGGACAGCGTTCTGCGGGCGCTGACCTTCCTGCCCAGCACGGGCAATGCCGAAAACCCCGATCCCGCCGATCGGCATTTCACCTTGCAGGTGGAGGATTCGGAAGGGGCGCAGTCCAATATCACCAATGCAACCATTCATGTCGTGCCGGTCAACGATCCGCCGGCCCTGGATCTGGATGACGACGATTCCAGCGGCATCAATGGCGGGAACTATCATGGCGTGTTCACCGAGGATGGCGGGCCTGTGCCCATCCATTCCAACATGCTGCTGACCGATCTTGATGACACCAGCCTGGAGTCGGCGACAGTCACCCTGACCAATCCGAAAGCGGGCGATGAGCTGACCATTTCCGGCACGCCGGTGCAGGCTGGGGACAGCGGGACAATCAATGGCATTGCCTATGCGGTCACCGCGGGCGCCAATGGCGAGCCGGTCATCACCCTGAGCGGTCCGGCCGGCATTGCCGATTATGATGCGGCGCTGGAGAGCATCGGGTTCAACAATACGGATCAGAATCCGGACACGACGCAACGCGACATTTCCGTCATCATCAGCGATGGAGACGACACTTCGGCCTTGCGCCATGCCTATATCGACGTGGTGGAGGTCAACGATCCGCCCACGGTGAGCACTCCGCTTGCCGATCAGGCCAGCACCGATGGCAACACCAGCTTCACCATGGATGCGGCAGCCAGCTTTGCCGATGTGGATGGCGTCAATACCTATGCCCTGGGTGCGGGTGCGCCCTCATGGTTGCAGATCGATCCGGCGACGGGCGAAATTTCCATCAATGGCGCAATCCCCCATGACGCCAGCCAGAACAGCAACATCACTGGCGGGGCGCCGGGAACCTATGATGTCACGGTGATCGCCACCGATGATGATGGGGCGAGCGTTTCCGATACCTTCCGGATCGCCATATCCAATCCCGCACCGGTGGCGGTGGATGATGCCAGCGCGGCTGATGAGGACACGACCCAGACGGGCAATGTCCTGACCGATGCATCCACGGGTGATGCCGATGGCGGGCCCGATTCCGATGCCCTGACGGTGAGCGCGGTGAGTGGCGCAAGTCTCGGCCAGCCGCAATCCCTGACCCATGGCGATCTGACGCTCAACGCCGATGGTTCATGGACTTTCGTTCCCAATGCCGCAGCCAATGCCCTGGCGCAGGGCGAAAGCGCCCAGGAGCAGGTGACCTATACCATTACCGACGGCGAAGGGGGCACGGACAGTGCCACCTTGACCATAACCATCAATGGGACGAACGATGCGCCGGTGGTAGTCGATCCGGGCAATCCGGGGGCGCCTGTTGGCGATCCGGCCAATGTGCTGGCGGACGTGGTGACGGCCGATTCGGCCAC
>JALSNA010000485.1 GCA_026987255.1 Hyphomicrobiales bacterium
AAGGGGCCGGGGCGGCGGCCCTGGCGGCGCTGATGAAGGAGCGCGAGGCCATGGCCGGCAAGCGCTGCGCGGTCATATTGTCGGGCGGCAACATCGATGCGGACAAGTTCGCCGCCATCTTGCAAGGGGACACGCCCGCGCCATGATGTGCCGGCGTCACTCCCAGGAGTCTTGCAAGACGAGCATTTTCAGCTCACCTTTCGGGACGAAATTCCGGGCCGAAAACTCGAAACGGGTGGGAGAGGTCTTGCGCAGGCCTTCCCAGCAGGTGCTGAGCAGGTTTTGCGGCTTGCCCTTGTCGAGGGTGAGATGAAAGCGGCCGATGCTCCCGGCCCAGTTGTTGGCGGTGGTCAGGATGTAATGGACCGTGGAGGCCATGAGCAGGGCATTTTCGCCCTTTGTCCTCAGCCTTCTGGCCGCGGCGTTGCGGAAGGCCCGGTCCGTGCAATAGGTCTTGTGCACCCAGGGTTCCTCCGGCTGGGCATAGAAGAAGGATCCGGCGATGGGCCTGTATTCATGGGTGATGGTGACATCGCGCCCTTTCGGGAAGGGCTGGTTCCAGTGGAAGATGACCTCCAGATCCCAGCGGTAATTGGCCGATAATCCGCCCGTGTACGGGTTTTTCCAGTAGCTGACCAGCTTGTTGCGCTGCAGCTCGGCGCGGGCGGCCGGTGGCAGGGATGTGAGGTGTTTCTCGAAGGCTTCCGGATCGCCCCCCTGGTCACTGAGGGGGATGGCGTATTTCTTCAAGATGGCGGTCTTGTCCAGACCGTTGACGAGGGCGCGCACCTGCACTTGCGGGGTGATGGGGCGGCCATCGGCCCAGACCTTGAAATCCATCAGGTTCACGGGATCGGGAGGGGAATCGGGCAGGCCGATGTTCTCATCCAGGTTGTTGATGGGGATGAGCGGCATGGGGAAGGCCATGAGGGCGGTGACGGGCTGTGGCGTTTCATGATGAAAGAGATAGCGCACCCGCACCTTTTTGACCGAGACGTAGAGGTCTTCCGATTTCATCGAAATGGCGTCCGTCCGGGTCAGGCGGATGCCACCGGCGGCCAGCACGGCCATGGAATCGTTGGCGCGCGCCTCAATGGGCGATATCAGCAGCCAGGCAGCGCAGGCAGCCAAAAGGGCGGGGCGAGGATCGAAGCGGAATGCAAGCATGAGTCCATCTCCCTGAAAAGAGACATCCGCCCCGGATGCGGCGGATGATAACAGGAATGAGGCAGCTTGTCAGGGGGAGTTGCGGCAATTGTTGCACCCAGGAGCCGGTTTTTCGTTCCCGGCGAGGCCATGCCGCCGCCATACAAAAACTGGCTGCCCAGCCGGGAGAATTTGAGGGGGGGCCTGAGCCTGGA
>JALSNA010000486.1 GCA_026987255.1 Hyphomicrobiales bacterium
AATTCATGGGTCCTGACCCTGGGGCAGATGAAACCGGCGCATTTGTGCGCCCTCGCCCTTGCCCGGCCCGCGCAGGCGGGCTATGAGGTGGCTCGATGAATACCGACCGGACAGCCCCTGTTCTACGCGCCCGTCACCTTCTGGGCATCGAGGGGCTTTCCGTTGCCGAAATCACCCGTCTGCTGGATCTGGCCCAGGATTACGTGGAGATCAACCGGCGCGCCGACAAGAAGCTGCCGGTGCTGCGCGGGCGCACCCACATCAACCTGTTCTTCGAGCCCTCCACCCGCACCCAGAGCTCCTTCGAGCTGGCCGGCAAGCGCCTTGGCGCCGATGTCATGAACATGTCGGTGAAGTCCTCCTCGGTGTCCAAGGGCGAGACCCTTCTGGACACCGCCATGACGCTCAACGCCATGCATCCCGATCTTCTGGTGGTGCGCCATCAGCATTCGGGCGCGGCGGAGCTTTTGGCCCAGAAGGTCTCCTGCGCGGTGATCAACGCCGGCGATGGCCGCCACGAGCACCCCACCCAGGCGCTGCTCGATGCCCTGACCATCCGCCGCCACAAGGGCCGGCTGGAGAACCTGGTCATCGCCATTTGCGGCGACATCCTGCATTCCAGGGTGGCGCGCTCCAACATCCTGCTGCTCATGCGCATGGGCGCGCAGGTGCGCCTTGTCGCCCCCTCGCCGCTGCTGCCGCCCGATGCGCAGCGCCTGGGGCCGGAAGTCTTCACCCGCATGGAGGACGGGCTCGAGGGAGCCGATGTAGTGATGATGCTGCGCCTGCAACTGGAGCGCATGAACGGGGCCTTCGTGCCCTCGGCGCGTGAATACTACCGCTTTCACGGTCTGGATGGAGCAAAGCTGGCGCTGGCCAGGCCCGATTGCCTGGTCATGCATCCGGGGCCGATGAACCGCGGCGTGGAGATCGCCTCGCAGATCGCCGACGGGGCGCAATCGGTGATCCGCGAGCAGGTGGAGATGGGGGTTGCGGTGCGCATGGCGGTGCTCGATGCCCTGGCGCGCAATCTGGAAGGAGGCCCGTCATGAGCCCGGTGACCTCCCTGGTGCGCGATGGGCGCAGGCGCGCCTTTCTCAATGCCCGCCTGATCGATCCGGCCAGCGGAACGGATGGCCCCGGCGGGGTGCTCATCGAGGATGGCCGCATCATCGCCTCCGGGCCGTCCGTCAAAGGGCGCGGCACAGGGGCGGAAGAGGTCATCGACTGTTCCGGCAAGCTGCTCTTTCCCGGCCTCATCGACATGCGGGTGTTCACCGGCGAGCCGGGCAAGGAATACCGCGAAACGCTGCAAAGCGCCTCGCAGGCGGCGGCCGCCGGTGGCGTGACCTGCATGATCG
>JALSNA010000487.1 GCA_026987255.1 Hyphomicrobiales bacterium
CGGATCTGGGGGCCGACGGAGCGCGTCTGCAGGCCGAAGAAGCCCGCCCGCGCGGCGGCGGAAAGCAGCACTTCGGAAGCGGTCATGACCCCTGCCCCGCCGGAGCCGGAAATGGCCAGCGAAAGGTTCTCGCGCGCAACCGGAGATGCATTCATGGCTCATGCGCCCTTGTCAGGATCGTTGCGGTGCATCATAGGCGCCCTGTGGCGCTCTGCGCCTTGTCCTGAATCAAATATGGGGCGCAATCAGCGGCGGCCAAGCAGCCTTGCCGCAAGATGGAAAAGGACGAACAGGCAAAAGGCGGCGGTAACGATGGCCGGGCCGGAGGGAGCATCGAAGCTCAGGGAGGCCCACAGGCCCAGACCGACGGCGATCATGCCACTGAGCGCAGAACCGATGGCCATGGCCTCAGGCGAACGCGCCAGGGCGCGGGCGGCGGCCGCCGGGATGATGAGCAGGGAGGTGAAGAGCAAAACGCCGGTGATCTTCATGCTCATGGCCAGGGCGGCGGCAAGCAAAAGGGTGTGGGCCAGCCTGGCGGCCTGCGGATTGAGGCCCTCGGCGATGGCGATCTCCTCGCAGACCGCCGCCGCCAGCAGGGGCCGCCAGATGAGCGCCAGCACCACCAGAACGGCAAGCGCGCCAAATGCGGCGATCCACGCATCCAGGCGCGAGACCGCCAGAACATCGCCGAACAGAAGCGATTCCAGATCGAAACCGGGGCGCACCACCATGGCGGTGAGAATGAGGCCGGCGGCCAGGGCGCCATGGGCGAAGATGCCCAGCATGGTATCCTCCGGCAGATGGATGCGCCGCGGGTGCAGCAATGCCAGGGCCAGGGCAACCACGGTGGCCACCGCCAGCACCCCGGCCATGACGGAAATGTCCAGCGTCAGCGCCAGGGCCACGCCGAGCAGGGCCGAATGGGCCAGGGCATCGCCGAAATAGGCCATGCGCCGCCAGATGATGACGCTGCCCAGGGGCCCGGCCATGGCCGCAGCCGCCAGCCCGGCGATGGCGGCGCGCAGGATGAAAGGCTCGATCATGGTTTCCTCCCCTCCTTGTCCGGCGCCGATGCGGACTGGCCGCACTCATGGCCGGGGCCGCAGACATGGCCATCGGGGGCATGGACGTGATCGTGGTGGTGGGTATAGGCGGCCAGCCTGGCCAGGGCGGCAGGGCCGAACAGCTCGGCATATTCCGGCGTCTGCGTCACTTCGTGCGGGTGGCCTTCGCAACACACATGGGTGTTGATGCAGACCACGTGATCGGTGCCGGCCATGACGAAATGCAGATCGTGGGAAACCAGCAGCACACCACAGCCCAGGCGGGCGCGGATTTTGCCGATGAGATCAT
>JALSNA010000488.1 GCA_026987255.1 Hyphomicrobiales bacterium
TGGGGCCAAAAATGATGTCCTGCTGACGCCGGGCCGCCCCAAGTCAGCAGGACGCCTTGTTTTTCCTGAAGAAAAGTATTTCCAGCCTGCCAGGCAGGCTGGAAAACTTTTCTTCACGTCCGACTCACAAGGCGGCCGAAAAAGGGCCGCGCATGGCGGCCCTTCGTTCGTCCATTGGCGCCCGGCAAAATTATTTCTTGTCCTTTCCGGCGGCTCCGGCGCGGGCTCCCGACAGGATGTTCTTGATCAGATCGAGACCGGCGAACTGCTCGTCGATTTCGGAAAGCCACTTGCGCACATAGCCGCGCAGGGTGAAGGAATTGTTGGCCTCTTCGCCGCTGGCGGTCTTGTTGTTGGCGAAATCGGTGAAGGTCACGCCGGAAAGATCCACCGCCTCATAGGCCATTTCATTGAGCTTGGGCACCTCGATCTCGTGGGCATTGTTGAGATTGGCGAAATACTTCTTGTAGGTGGCCTCGTCCCATTCGAAGAAGTTGGTGTCGTTGATGAAGTTGCGCGCCACCACGTAATCAATGCCGTTGACATACTTGTTGACTTCCTGAAGCTCGTCCAGCGAGGCCACGGAGGGGCCGACCACGTGGAACATGCCGATGTTGAACATGCCGTCACGGGCCGCCTCGAAGACGCCGATGCGCTCGAAGATGTCCAGGGTGCGGCCCAGGGCGCCGGCCTTGAAATCCACCACCGTGACTTTCTCGGCGGCATTTTCCAGGGTGTCGAGGATCTTCATCTGGTCGGCCACCTCCTCGATGTCGATGATCTCGGTGGAGCCGGGATAGAAGCGGTGCAAGGTGCCGCGCGGGTTCTCGGTGTCGAAGGCGCGCGCCAGGACATTGCGCCGCGCCAGGAAGTCCAGCAGGGCGCGCGAAATGGTGGTCTTGCCAACGCCGCCCTTGTCGGCGCCGACGAGGATCAGTGTAGGTTTCATCTGTGTATACCCCTCGAAAGCTTGTGCAAAATCCGTTCAGGCGCCGTCTGGCAGGCCCCGTGCGGCGCACAGTATCATGGCGTCAAGGCTTTGACCAGACAGGGATTTGTCCACCCCCGCGCCGCCCCGCCGGGGCTTGAAAAAGCGCGCCGCCTCCCCATATCATGCGGGCAAGAGCGCATCCATGAAGGATGGGCGCACCGCAACGAGGTTTCGAACATGGCAAGCAAACTGGACAAGAAAGCTCTCAATCCCCTGGAGCTGGCCATGCTGGGCGGCGGCGAGGTGGCCTATATCCGCCCCATCAAGGTGGCCGAGGCGGCCAGGATCATCGGCGAGCCGATTCACGTGGCCGCCGGCACGCGGCTTTACTGTGTCTGCCATGCCGATGGCACGCCCTTGGCCATCACCGACAGCCGCGCCGGAGCCCTGGCCAACGCCATGGAAAACGACCTGATGCCGATCAGCGTGCATTGACCATGCCGCAGGACGGCTTTACGGCATGAAAAAGCCCCGGAAACCTCCGGGGCTTTTTGCATTCGGGCAGCTCCATCAACTGTCTTGAAGACCATCCCCTGCCAATCCCCGTAGCATCCCATGATTGGGGCGTTGGCCGGGGATGAAGATGGGCGCGCAAGCGTTTTTGGAGATCCCCATGCGCATGAAGCCTCAGGTGGTGGCCTTGCCTTCCGCCTCGGCCTGGGCCGCGGCCATGCGCTGGGCATACATGGCGCCGAAGTCGATGGGATCGAGCATCAGCGGCGGGAAGCCGCCATCGCGGGTGGCATCCGCCAGGATGCGCCGCGCGAAGGGGAAGATCATGCGCGGGCATTCCACCAGCAGAACCGCGCCCATGGCCTCCTCGGGGATATTGGTCAGCCGGAAGATGCCGCAATAGGTCATCTCGACGTTGAAGACCACCTTCTCTTCATGCTCGGCCTTGGCCTCGATCTCCAAAGTGACCTCGAAATCGTTCTCGCCAAGCTGGTTGGCGTTGACGTTGACCCCGATGTTGATCTGCGGCTGGCCCTCCTGCATGGCCAGGGAGGTGGGGGCATTGGGATTCTCGAAGGAGAGATCCTTCAGGTATTGGCCGAGAATGCCCATTTGCGGGGCATTGGCCTCCCCGGCGTTGGCCGCGGCCTGCGCGCCATTGCCCTTGTTGGCGTCTTTGCTGTCTGACATGTTCGTGCGTCCTTTCGATTTGACTCTCGCGCCGGCCCGCTCAGGCCCGGCCTTTCAACATCCGGTTTCGTCCGTGGCTAACATGGACGGATACGGGCGCGCAAGCATCGATATCCGCCCGCACCGCCCAGGGTCACTTTTTCCGCCATGGCGAGTCCTCATGGCCGATGCGCTCCGGCTCGTCTTCGATCTCCACCACCTCGGCCTCGATGATGGTTGCCCCGGATGGATCCGTGCACACATGGGCCTGCGCCTGAACCCGGCTGGCCAGGCGCGCGACGATCCATGCCGCCAGCGCCTTGCGCAGCGGCGGGATGAGCAGCACAAAGCCGATGGCGTCGGTGATGAAGCCGGGGATGAAGAGCAAGACACCGGCCAGAAGAAGCAGGGCCCCGGAGACGATCTCGAGCACCGGCGGGCGGCCCTCGTCAGCCGCCTGGCGCAATTCGGTCAGGGCCTGAAAGCCCTGATGGCGCACCAGGCCTACGCCAATGATGGCGGTCAGGAAGGTGAAGGCTATGGTGTTGAACACCCCCACCTGCGCGCCCACCTTGATGAAGGTGGCCAGCTCCAGGGCGGGGATGCCGACGAACAGCGCCAGGAGAATGATGAAGACCATGGTGTATCCTTCGTGCAGATCCGCGCGGGCGGATGGATGAACATTCCGCCACTTGACGCATGAACCATTGTCTGGCGGATACAAGGGGCTATATACTGACCTGCAATATAGGGATTCATGGCGGCATTTCCATCCATGCAGGAAAAATTCGCCGCACAGGCCGGGATCGCGACAGCCCCGGCAAGGAGACGAAAAGACCATGAACCAGGCCTTCGATCCGCTCAATCTGCTGCTGCTGGCCGTTGCCGTGGTGGTGTTCTTCAAGCTGCGCTCGGTGCTGGGCACGCGCACCGGGCATGAAAAGCCGCTGGACTTTCCGCCCGTTGGCGGCGAGGAAAAGCCCGCCGCCAGCACCAATGGCAAGGTCGTCCCCCTGCCCGGCTCCACGGACATGCCGGCCCGCGGCCTGCCAGAGGAGACCCCGCCGGTATGGGAGGGCGTGGCCGAGGAGGGCTCGGAGCTGGCCAGGGTGCTGCAGACCATGGCGCAGCGCGATGCCAATTTCACCGTCAAGGGCTTTCTGGATGGTGCGGGCAAGGCCTACGAGATGATCGTCACCGCCTTTGCCACCGGCGACAAGAAGACCCTCAAGCCCCTGCTCTCGAAGGAGGTCTATCAGGGCTTCGCCCAGGCCATCGACGAGCGCAAGAAGCGCGGCGAGACACTGGAGCTGACCTTCGTCGGCCTTGACGAGGCGAAGATTCTCAAAGGCGCGATCAAGGGCCGCAAGGGGGCCTTGACGGTGAAATTCATCTCCGAGGTCATCACCGCCCTGAAGGATGCCGAAGGCAAGGTGCTGGAAGGCGATCCGAACCGCATCACCCAGGTGACCGACATCTGGACTTTCGAGCGCGACGTCACCTCCCGCGATCCCAACTGGAAGCTGGTGGCCACCGAGGCCCAGGAATGACCCTGAAGGCGGCCCGGCCATCGGGGCCTTGCGGCGTGGCGCAACCGGAGCTCTCCCATGTCCTTGCGCACTGATGCCTCTCCCATGGCCGGCATCGCGCTCATGGTGACGGCCTTTGCGCTCTTTACCCTGCTCGACGCCTCCGCCAAGAAGCTCATGCCGCATCTGCCCGCCGGGGTGGTGGTGCTGGGCCGCTATGTCTTTGGCGTCGCGGCCATTATCGCCATCGGCTGGCCGGTATGGAAAGGGGCCATGTGGCGCACCGCGCACCTGCGGCTGCAACTGCTGCGCGGGGCGCTCATGGTGGCCGCCACCTTGCTGAACTTCCTGGCGGTGCGTTACCTGCAACTGGCCCAGACCTCGGCCATCCTCTTTTCCGCCCCCTTGTGGGTCTGCGCCCTCTCCCCGGCCATCCTCGGCGAGCATGTGGGCTGGCGGCGCTGGGCAGCGGTGCTGGCGGGCTTTGCCGGGGTCATGCTGGTGCTGCGCCCCGGCACGGCGGGCTTTCACCCGGCCATGCTGCTGTCGCTGCTGGCCGCCCTGACCCTGGCCATCTACCAGATCCTGACGCGCAAGGTGGGCGGCAAGGACGCGGCCATCTCCTCGCTGCTGTGGTCCTCGGCCTCGGCCATGATCTTCTCCATTCCCCTGCTGGGCTTCGGGGCCGCCTGGCCGGCCGCCTGGCACTGGCCCCTGCTGGCGCTGGCGGGGCTGGCCGGTTCGGCGGGGCATTTCCTGCTCACCGAGGCGCACCGGCGCGCTCCGGCCTCGCTGCTGGCGCCCTTCGCCTATTCGCAACTGGGCTGGATGATCCTCATCGGCTGGGCCTGGTTCGGCGATGTGCCCGATGGCTGGACCATTGCCGGAGCGTTCATCGTCGCTGCCGCCGGGCTGGTCGTCTGGCATCGCGAGCGCGCCGCATCCCTGGCGGCGCTGGAAGAGGGGGTGTGAATGCCCGAGCTGCCGGAGGTGGAAACCGTGGCGCGCGGCCTTGCGCCGCATGTGCGGGGCCGGCGCATCATTTCCGTGACCCGCTCGGACAAGGCCTTGCGCCTTCCCTGGCCGGACGATTTCGCCGCCCGGCTGGAAGGTGCGCGCATAAAGGCCATTGCCCGGCGCGCCAAGTTCCTGCTGTGGCGGCTGGAGGGAGGTATGAGCCTGCTGTCGCATCTGGGCATGAGCGGCCGCTTCACGGTTCTTCCCGGCGGCGGCGGCAAGGCCAGGGGCCTGGGCGAGTTCTATTTTCACCCGGCGGCGGCGCCCGAACCGGGGCCGCACGATCACCTGACGCTGGTGCTCGATGACCAGACGCGCGTCATCTATACCGATCCGCGCCGCTTCGGCTTTTTCGATCTGCTGGCCACGGAGGCCGAAGGCCGCCATCCCATGCTGGCGCGGCTGGGGCCGGAGCCGCTGGGGGCGCAGTTTACCGCCGCCCATCTGGCCTCAGCCTGCCAGGGCCGGCGCGCCCCCATCAAGAGCGTTCTGCTGGATCAGAAAACGGTGGCCGGGCTGGGCAACATCTATGTCTGCGAGGCGCTCTTTCGCGCCCGCATCTCGCCGAAACGCACGGCCGCCTCCCTGGCCCCAACGGGGCGGCCGGCGGTGCGCATCGGGCGCCTGGTGGCGCAGATCCGCGCGGTGCTGCGCGAGGCCATAGCGGCGGGCGGCTCCACCTTGCGCGACCATGCGCAGGTGAGTGGCGAGGCGGGCGGCTTCCAGCAGCATTTTTCCGTCTATGGCCGCGCCGGAGAGCCTTGCGAAGCCTGCGGGCGGCCCATCCGGCGCATCACCCAATGCGGCCGCAGCAGCTTTTATTGCCCCGCCTGCCAAAGGTGACATGACCCACAGACCCTGTTGACCCATCCGCCCGGATGGCCTATCGCCAGCCCTGATCAGCGACTACAAAGGAAAATGCCATGCGTCCCTCCAAGCGCCAGTTCGACGAAATGCGGCCCGTGACCATCGAGACCGGCGTCTCGCGCCATGCCGAGGGCTCGTGCCTGATCTCCATGGGCGAGACGAAGGTTCTGTGCATGGCCTCCGTGGAAGAGCGCGTGCCGCCATGGCTGCGCGGCCAGAACCGCGGCTGGGTGACGGCCGAATACGGCATGCTGCCGCGCGCCACCGGCGAGCGCATGCGCCGCGAGGCCACCGCCGGCAAGCAATCCGGCCGCACCCAGGAGATCCAGCGGCTGATCGGCCGCTCGCTGCGCGCCGTCGTCGATCTGGAGGCCCTGGGCGAGATCCAGATCGTCGTGGATTGCGATGTCCTGCAGGCCGATGGCGGCACCCGCTGCGCCTCCATCACCGGCGGCTGGGTGGCCCTGCGCCAGTGCATCGACTGGATGATGGCCCGCCAGATGGTCGAAAAGGATCCGCTGAAGGATCACGTGGCGGCCATTTCCTGCGGCGTTCACGGCGGCAAGGTCATTCTCGATCTGGAATACATCGAGGACAGCGAGGCGGAAACCGACGCCAATTTCGTCATCACCGGAGACGGCGGCCTGGTGGAAATCCAGGCCACGGCGGAGGAAGACCCCTTTTCAGAAGCCCAGTTCATGGAAATGCTGCGCCTGGCGCGCAAGGGGGTGGACGATCTCGTCGCCGCCCAGGCCGCGGCAACGGCCGTTTCGGCCTGACCCTGCCTCTTGCCAGCCCGGAGGGCCTGTCATGAAAACCCGGGCCGGGGAGCTGACTGCGCAAGTGGGCCGTTCATCGCGCATTCATGCGGGCGGGCGCAAAAAAAGATGGCGCCAAAACGCGCCGGATTTGCATTCGTGCACGCCTTTCCCATATGCAACTGTGGCAAGGGGGGCATGCCCTTGCCACAATTTGCCC
>JALSNA010000489.1 GCA_026987255.1 Hyphomicrobiales bacterium
TGCGTTACCGGTTCATGGAAACGCCATTGCGGCGGGCCTTCATCCAGATTGTCATCGGCGGGGCCATCGTGCTGGCCACCGGGGTGTTCATAGGCAGTGCCTGAGGAGAGGAAAGATGGCCTGGGCGGCAAATGGAAAATTGCCGCCATTCATCTTGACCGGGGCACAACGGAATCCTAGGGTGTGCGGCGGAAAAAGGCGGTGTTGGCTGCAAAGCGCCTGCCGCCACGGCAAAACCGATCAGGAGACGCGATAAATGGTTGAGCATGTCAGCGACGCCGAGTTCGAGGAGAAGGTTCTGAAATCCGATACGCCGGTGCTGGTGGATTTCTGGGCCGAATGGTGCGCCCCGTGCAAGATGATTGCCCCGGCGCTGGATGAAATCTCCGCCGAGATGGAGGGCAAGGTCAAGGTGGTCAAGGTCAATATCGACGACAACCCCTCCACCCCCGCCAAATATGGCGTGCGCGGCATTCCCACCCTGATGCTGGTGAAGAACGGCGAGGTCATCTCCCAGCAGGTGGGCGCGGCCCCCAAGGGTCAGCTCGTCTCCTGGCTGGAGGGCTCGCTGAACGCCTGATCCTTTCGCCTGACCCCATCCGGGCCAGCCCTCCTGTTTCCAAAAGGCCGCCAATGGCCTATGGATTGGGAGAGCTGGCCTTTTTTGATTCAACCCGGAAACAGGGAGCCGCATGGCGGACAAACCGGCCATACACATCATCTGTTCGGATGAAACCCGCAACGGCAAGACCCTGCTGGCGCGGCTGCTGGCGGACTGGCTGTTGCTGAACGGGGAGCACCCCTTTCTCATCGACCTGGATGCGCCGGAGGCACCCTTGGCCGGACGCTATCCGGATAGTTCCCTGGCGGTGGATTTCGGCAAGGTGACGGGGCGGGTGCGCGCTTTCGATACCATGATGAGCATGGCCGGACGCGATCAGATCGTCGAGGTTCCGGCGCGGGAATTGGAGAGCTTCCTGCATGAGGCGGACGAAATCGCCTTCTTCGACGAGGCGCAGCGGGCGGGCATGGACATCGCCTTCCTGTTCATGGTTGACCGCTCGGTGCGCTCGGTGCGCCATGCGCGGGATCTGGCGCAGCGTTACCCCGGATGCCGGTTCTTTCCGGCGCGCAACAAGGCCATCGGCGATCTGCTCGATGACGAGGAGGCCTCCGAGCTTTATCTCGACCTCTACCTGAATGGCGAAGTGGCGCTGCCCAAACTGAGCCCTGAATCCATGGCGACGGTGGAAGGACCGGGCTTTTCCTTCCGGGATTTCTCCTCAGGACGCATCGAGGCGCCGACCAGCTTTCAGCATTATGAGCTGTCGGACTTCACCGATA
>JALSNA010000490.1 GCA_026987255.1 Hyphomicrobiales bacterium
CGTTGCCGCCTGTTCGCCGATGACGATGCGCTCCGCCTGGCGCATGGCGGATGAAAAGCGCGCATTGCAACGCACCACTGCCCCGGCCCGCTCTGCCTCCGCCGCCAGCCAGCGCATGAGGCCGGGCATGTCGGTGGTGAGGAAATAATAGCCGGTGCTGGCCAGGTCCACGTGCGTCAGGTTGGGTGCATAGAGGCGCACCGCTTCGATGGGGCGCACCAGATGGGCGGGCACGTCGCGCTCTTCAGCCGCCTCCCGGACCAGGATGCCGGTGGTGTGGATGCGCGCGCCGGGATCGGCCTTGGCCTCCAGCACCAGCACCTTCAGTCCGCGCAGGGCGGCCGCCCGCGCGCAGGTCAGCCCGGCGAAGCTGGCGCCTATGATGACCAGGTCGAAATCCTCGCGCGGGCTCATCCATCGGTCTCCCGGGGTGTCTTCTTCAGCGGCGTCATGCGGATTTCGGTGATGCGGTTGCGCTCCTTGCCGGTGATCTCGAAGCGGAAGCCGTGAAAGGTGAAGGCCTGGCCCTCATCGGGGATCATCTGGGCCTCGTGAATCACCAGCCCGGCAATGGTGGTGGCCTCGTCCTCCGGCAAATCCCAGTCGTGCAGGCGGTTCAGGTCGCGCACCGGCATGGCCCCCTCGACCAGATAGCTGCCGCTCTTTTCCCGGCGCACGCCGGGCGCGGTGCGGTCATGCTCGTCGGCAATGTCGCCGACGATCTCCTCCATGATGTCTTCCAGCGTCACCAGTCCCTCCAACTCGCCATATTCATCGACGATGATGGCGAAATGCATCTTGCGCCGCAAGAAGGCGGCCAGCTGGTCCGACAGCGGCGTGGTATCGGGCACGAACCAGGGCGGCAGCAGCAGCTTTTCGATGTCGATGGCGGCGATGTCCCCTTTGGCCGTGGCCATGGCGGCCAGCAGATCGCGGGTGTGCAGGATGCCGATGATGTTGTCCGGGTTGTTCCGCCAGGCCGGATAGCGGGTAAAGCCATTGTCGAGCACGTATTGCAAGATCTCCGCCGCCGGGCGCCCCAGGTCGATGCTCTTCATTGCGGTGCGGTGCACCATGACATCGGCCAGGTCGAGATCGTGCAGGTCGAGCACGCCGTCGAGCATGTCGCGGTCCTTCTTGACGACCTCGCCCTTGCTGTGGTGCAGATCGATGGCGCCGCGCAGTTCCTCGCGGAAGGACAGAACGCTGCCCGCCTTCGAGGCATCGGCCCCCAGAAGCCGCAAGGTGGCGCGCACCAGGGCCTCCACCACCATGACCACCGGGGCGAAGAGACGCACCATGAGGCGCACCGGCGGGGCCACCGCCAGGGCGAAGCGGTCGGGATTGAGCAGGGCGTAGGTCTTGGGCATGACCTCGCCGAAGACCAGCACCAGGGCGGTCATGACGAGAGTGGCCCAGATCACCCCGGCGGGGCCGAAAATCTGGATGAACAGGGTGGTGGCCAGGGCCGAGGCCAGGATGTTGACCAGGTTGTTGCCCAGCAGGATGGCCCCGATGAGCCGCTCCGGGGCGGCCAGCAGGGCCTGCAGGATGAGGGCGCGGACATCGCCATTTTGCGCCAGCCGGTGCACGCGGGCGCGGGAGATGGCGGTCAGGGCGGTCTCCGAGCCGGAAAAGAAGGCCGAAAGCATGATGAGCGCGGCCACCGCCGCCGCCAGCAGCCAGATGCTCATCCGTCCCGCTCCAGCTCGCCGCGCAAAAAGTCCTCCACCCGCCTTGCTGGAACATCTTCGGCGATGAAGGCCTCGCCGATGCCGCGCGCCAGGATGAACACCAGCTTGCCGCCTTTGGCTTTCTTGTCCTGGGCCATGATGGCCGCCAGAGCTTCTGCGCCGGGCAGCCGGTCACGGATGGCGCTTGTGTCCACCGGCAATCCCAGCGCCGAGAGGTGGGCTTCGGCGCGGCTTGCGCATTCGGCGGGGCACAGGCCCTCGCGGGCCGAAAAGCGCAAGGCCTGGACCATGCCTATGGCCACCGCCTCGCCATGCAGAAGCGTGCCGTCATAGCCCAGGGCCGCTTCCAGCGCATGGCCGAAGGTATGGCCCAGGTTGAGCAGGGCGCGCACCCCGGATTCGCGCTCGTCGCGGGCCACGATGGCGGATTTCATTTCGCAGCAGGTGCGGATGGCGCGCGCCAGCGCCTGCCCGTCCCCGGCCAGCACCCTTGCGCCATTGTCCTCCAGCCAGGCGAAGAAGGCCGCATCGCCCAAAAGGCCATACTTGACCACCTCGGCATAGCCGGCCAGCAGCTCGCGCCTGGGCAGGGTGTCGAGCACCGAGGTGTCGGCGATCACCAGCGAGGGCTGGTGAAAGGCGCCGATGAGGTTCTTGCCATGGGTGGAGTTGATGCCCGTCTTGCCGCCCACCGAGGAATCCACCTGCGCCAGCAAGGTGGTGGGGATCTGCACAAAGCGCATGCCGCGGCGCAAGGTGGCGGCGGCGAACCCGGCCAGATCGCCGATCACACCGCCGCCGAAGGCGATGATGAAATCGCCGCGCTCGAAGCGGCGCTCCAGCAGCCATTCGCTCAGCTGGTGATAGTGCGCGAAGCTCTTGGTGGCCTCGCCGGGCGGCAGGATGCGCGTCTCATGGGCGATGCCGGCGGCATTGAGGCTGCTCTCCAGCTCGTCCAGATAGAGCCTGGCCACGTTGCGGTCGGTGATGATGGCGGCGCGCGGGCGCGGGGTGGCATCGAGGAAATCCAGGTGTGCCAGCATGCAGTCCGCGGCTTCGGCCAGCAGCCCGGCTCCGATGCGGATCTCGTAGGCGCGCCCGCCCAGCCCCACGGTGACGGCCTGGGCCTCCTTGCAGGCGGTGCTCATTGTCCCTCCTCGTGCTGTTCCAGCCATTGCGCCAGGGCGCGGATGGCGTCGTTGACAATGGCCTGATGGGGGGCCTCGCGGCTTTCCACCGTGATGTCGGCGCGGGCATAGAGCGGGTGGCGCTCCTCCATCAGCGCCTGCATGACGGCGCGCGGATCGGGAGCCTTCAGCAGGGGGCGGCCGGGGCGGCGCGAGACGCGCTCCATGAGCACATCCAGGCCGGCCTTCAGCCAGATGGATATGGCGCGTTCGGCGGTGGCCTTGCGGGTTGCTTCGCTCATCCAGGCGCCGCCGCCGGTGGCCAGCACCTGCGGGCCCGACTGCAACAGGCGGGCGATGACCCGCTCCTCGCCGGAGCGGAAGAAGGCCTCGCCGTCCTCCTCGAAGATTTCCGCCACCGTCTTGCCCGCGGCGCGCTCGATCTCGGCATCGGCATCTATGAAATCCAGCTTCAGCCGCCGCGCCAGACGCCGTCCTATGGTGGTCTTGCCAGCGCCCATCAGGCCGATGAGCACGATGGAGCGCGTCCCGAGGCGGGCATTGATCAGCTCGATGCAATTGCTTATGCTGGGCCGTGTCATGAAGGGCGGGGCCTTGCCATTGGGGGTTTCACGGAGCGGCCCGCAGGGGCCATGTGTGCCGGTTGTTTAGCGCGCCAGCCGGGCAGGGTCAAAGCCTGCCGCCCGCGTGGCGGACTTTTTGCGCCGGATTCGGTCACGCAGGGAGAGAACATGCCGGACAGTCTTCGCTTTCTGTTAATCATTGTGGTCTTGACTGGCCTTGGATACGCGGCGGCCTGGTATCTGTCCAATTATCCGCCGGCGCCAACGGAAGTCGTGAAGACCCTGCCACATGACCGCTTCAACAACCAGTGATGCCCCCCTTGCCGCGCCCGCCATGCTGGTGGAGCGCTTTCTGGAGATGATGAGCGCCGAGCGCGGCGCGCCGCAAAATACCCTGGATGCCTACGGGCGCGATCTGGCCGATTACCTGGCCCATCTGCAAGCGCGGGGGCGCCATCCCCTGACGGTGGGCGCCGATGACATCCGCGCCTGGCTGGCCTCCCTGCCGGCTCAGGGCCTGGCCGCCTCCACCCAGGCGCGCAAGCTCTCCGCGGTGCGCCAGTTTCACGCCTTTCTCTATGGCGAGGGCATGAGCGATGACAACCCGGCCCAGGCCCTGAGCGGCCCGCGCAAGCAAAGGCCCTTGCCGAAGATCCTTTCCGTGGACGATCTGGAGCGTCTCTTGCGCACTGCCCGCGACATGGCGCGCACCGCCAAAGGCAAGGCCCGCCTGCGCGCTCTGCGCATGGCCTGCCTCGTGGAGCTGCTCTATGCCTCCGGCCTGCGCGTTTCCGAGCTGATCGCGCTGAAAAGCGGCGACATCAACCGCGCCGAAGGTTATGCGCGGGTGCGCGGCAAGGGCGGCAAGGAGCGCATCGCGCCGCTGTCGCGTCAGGCCCTGGCGGCGCTCGATGCCTATGAGCAGGCGCTGGTGCGCGCCCGTGGCGGTGCGCCGCTGGATGGCGCCGAGTGGCTCTTTGCCTCGCGCGGCGCGCAAGGCCACATCACCCGCCAGCATTTCGCCGCCAGCCTGAAGAAGCTGGCCGCCCGCGCCGGGCTGGAAAGCGCCAATATCTCGCCCCATGCCCTGCGCCATGCCTTCGCGACCCATCTGCTGGAAGGCGGGGCGGATCTGCGCGCCGTGCAGATGATGCTTGGCCATGCCGACATTTCCACCACCCAGATCTACACCCATGTGCAGATGGAGCGGCTGCGCAAGATTGTCACCACCAGGCATCCGCTGGCGCGCCGCCGGGTCTGAGCCGTTCCTCCTTGCGTGTGGAGTGGGGCAAGGAACAAAAAGGGCGACTCATCGGCGCATCTGCCCGCAATGCCGGTTCGCGAATGCAAAAGCTGTTGACAAGAGCGCCCTGCCGCGGCCACTTTCTGCGGCGAATCTGCATTGACCGAGGGGGCGCGGCGGCTGGCGTCAGGCAATTGCGCGCCGCCCACATGGACCGACATGAAAACCTATCTGGACTTTGAAACCCGGATCGCCGAGCTGGAAGGCAAGATCGCCGAGCTGAAATCCCTTTCGGCCGAGGATCAGGCCGAGGAGGGCGTCTCCATCAGCGAGGAAATCGCGCAACTGGAGAAAAAGGCCGAGAAGGCCCTGGCCGACCTCTATGCCAAGCTCGATCCGTGGCAGAAGACGCAGGTGGCGCGCCATCCGGAACGTCCCCACTGCATGGATTACATCGACGGTCTGATCACCGATTTCACGCCGCTGGCGGGGGACCGCAAGTTCGCCGAGGATCTGGCCATCGTCGGTGGCACGGGGCGCTTCAAGGGCCGCCCGGTCATGGTCATCGGCCAGGAGAAGGGCCACGACACCCAAAGCCGCATCGCGCGCAATTTCGGCATGGCCCGCCCGGAAGGATACCGCAAGGCGGTGCGCCTCATGGATCTGGCGGAGCGCTTTTCCCTGCCGGTTTTGACCTTCGTGGATACCGCCGGGGCCTATCCGGGCATCGGCGCGGAGGAGCGCGGCCAGTCGGAGGCCATTGCGCGCTCCACCGAGCGCTGCCTGACCCTGGGCGTGCCCATGGTCTCGCTGATCATCGGCGAGGGCGGCTCCGGCGGGGCCATCGCCATAGCCACCGCCAACCGGGTGCTCATGCTGGAGCATTCCATCTATTCGGTGATCTCGCCGGAGGGCGCGGCCTCCATCCTGTGGCGCGATTCGACCAAGGCCCAGGAGGCGGCCAGGGCGCTGAAGCTCACCGCCCAGGATCTGCAAAAGCTCGGCATCATCGACGAAATCATCCCCGAGGCCACGGGCGGCGCGCACCGGGCGCGGGAAAAGACCATCCGTGACGCCGGCGCGGCCATCGAGCGGGCCCTGAAGCCCATGGTGCACATGAGCGCCGATGAGGTGCGCCGCTCAAGACGCGAAAAATTCCTCGCCGTGGGACGGGACCTGTAAGAGCGCTCCCGCCGGTGATATGGATTGTCATCCCTTGATTCCACCATGGAGACACTCATGACCCTTGGCCCGGTTGGACAGATGATGCAGGCGGCGCTTGGCGAAGCGCTTGCGCCGGAGCATCTGGAAATCATCGACGAATCGGCGCGCCATGCCCATCATGCGGGGGGCAATCCGGAGCATGGCGAATCGCATTTTCATGTGGTGATCGTCTCGCAAGCCTTTGCCGGCAAATCCCTGGTGCAGCGCCACCGGATGGTCAACGCCGCCCTGGGCGAGTTGCTGAAATCACGCGTGCACGCCCTGCGCATCAGCGCGAAAGCCCCCGGCGAATCGTGAACCGGATGTCAGCCCAGCGCTTGCTCACTGGGATCCAGGAACCGTTCAAAAGAGCCTGGGCCTGTTACCGATGCGCTTACATCGCCCCCTCCCCCTGCCGGAAGGGGATTGCATCCCCTTCCGGAACGTTTCAGGCCCTGGTGTCTTGCTGATGCGGGTGGAAACGTTCGGGAAGGAGTTGAAAACTCCTTCCCGCGAAGGCCCCCTCTTCAACGTCATTGCAGCGTAAGGCAGGAATGACGAGTTTGGGGCTGCCTGGCGCTTCATTCCACGGGTTTGAGCATGCCTGTC
>JALSNA010000491.1 GCA_026987255.1 Hyphomicrobiales bacterium
GCAGGGCGAAAGGGTGCTCTGGCGGGCTTGGGGCTTGCCGCCCTGCTTTTGCCCTTTGCGCCGCTGGCGGCCGCCCTGGCCGTCCTGGCCTGCTGCCTGCTGATCCTTGCCGCGCTCATCAGGGGGCGCGGCTGCCATGCCTGTGGCCCAGAGCCCCTTTGCGCCACCTTGGCCCTGCCGCCCGTGCTGTGGCTGGAGCTGGTGGTGCTGTTCTGACCAGGGCGCGAAATCACCGCGAATTTTCCCTTTTGCGGTCATCTTTCATCAACATTTCGTAAAGATTTGCAGCGCAGGCTGAATGCAAGCCGCCATGTGGGATGGATTCACCAATGTTGCCACAATGGCCATGCATGCAGGCGCAAATTTGCATGCGGCAAGTATCATGAAGGATATCGGCGCAATGAAAAAGATCCTGCCAGTTCTTGTTGGCGCGGCCTTGCTGGCCGGCTGCACGACGGACCCTTACACCGGAGAGGAAAAACCCGCCAATACCCTGCTCGGCGGCCTCGGCGGCGCGGCGGCCGGGGCGGCGGCGGGCGCCATTGGCGGCGCCATCGCCGGAGACGCGGGCAAGGGCGCGGCCATCGGCGCTGCCGTGGGGGGCATCGCCGGGCTGGGCATCGGCGCCTACATGGATCGCCAGGAGGCCATCTTGCGCGAGAAGCTGGCCGGAACCGGCGTGCGCATCGTGCGCGAAGGCCATGACATCCGCCTCATCATGCCGGACGACATCACCTTCGCCACCGGCCAGGCCGAAGTGCGCCCGCAGTTCTACCGCACCCTCAACGCCGTGGCCACGGTGCTCAACGGCTTTCCGCAGACCCAGGTTCTGGTCACCGGCCACACCGATTCCACCGGTTCGGAGGCCTACAACCAGCGCCTCTCGGAGCGCCGCGCCCTGGCGGTGGCGCAGTATCTGCAAGCGCAAGGGGTCGATCCGGCCCGCCTGGAGGCGCGCGGCATGGGCGAGCGCGCCCCCATCGCCTCCAACGCCACGGCATCGGGCCGGGCCCAGAACCGGCGGGTGGAAATCCGCATCCACGCCCGCGAAAGGGGCTGACACGGCCCACACGGCCGTTCCGCTGGCCGAAAGGCCTTGTGGCCGCTCATGGGTGGATATGCTAGGGTCAGGACTCATAAAGAGGGATGGCAGATGCAGCATATATTCTGCATATGCCGTGCAAATTTATGGGTCCTGACCCTAGGGAAAGAGGCATCCACCATGCTTCCCTTGGGTTCTGGATCTGATTCGCCTTTTCCTTGCGCCCCTTGCTGCTGTTGCCGGAGATCTTCATGAGCGCACACCGCTATTACGTCTTCTCCCCCAATGGCCAGATGG
>JALSNA010000492.1 GCA_026987255.1 Hyphomicrobiales bacterium
TGACGGCCCGATCACCCATTACGGCCCGATCGTCCATTGAATGCATGATGACCGCAATTTGCCAGCCGTGTTGCATTGTTCTTGCCGCCCGGCGCCCCCATATGAACCGTATTGAAAGCATGCAGTCACAAATGGGGACAAGGCCATGACGGATTCCAGACAATGCGATGTCCTGATCATCGGTGGCGGGCCTGGCGGAACGCCGGCGGCGCTGGCGCTGGCGGCAAAAGGCAAAAGGGTCATACTGGTGGAGGCCGGGCAGGGGCTGGGCGGCACCTGTCTTTTTGAAGGATGCATTCCCTCGAAGATTTTCCGCGAAACGGCGGCGCGGCGGCAGGCGGCCAGGGAGATGTCCGCCTATGGCCTCATGGCCAAATCCGATGCGCCGCCGGTGGACTGGAACACGGTTCTGGCGCGCAAGGAAAGGATCCTCACCATGCGCTCGCAGGCCGCGCTCGCCAGGGCGCGCCAGATTCCCGGCCTGGAGGTCATCTTCGGCCGCGCGCGGCTGACGGGGCCGCGGCAGGCCGTCATCGAGACGGAAGATGGAGCCTTGCAGGTGCACTTCGCCAGGGCCATCATCTCCACCGGTTCGGTGCCGCGCGCCTTGCCCATCGAGGGAGCGGATTTGCCCGGCGTTCTCGATTCGCAAGGGCTCGTCGGCCTGAAGGAGATTCCGCGCTCCCTGACCCTGATCGGCGGCGGGCCCATCGGGGTGGAAATGGCGCAGATCTTTTCCATGCTGGGCACGCAAGTCACTCTCCTGGAGGCCGCGCCGCGCATCCTGGGGCCTGTCGATTCTGAGCTCGCCGGACTGTTGCAAAAGCGGCTGGAGGATGACGGCATCACGGTGCTCACCGGGGTGCGCATCGAGGCCATCCGGCAAGTGGGAGACGAGCTGGTGGTCTTCCTGCATCATGACGGCAAGGAGCGCGAGGTGGCGGCGCAAAGGGTGGCCATCGCCGCCGGGCGCGTTCCCAATGTCGAGGGCCTGGGGCTTCAGACCACGGCCATTGCCCATGATGCCCATGGCATCAAGGTGAATGGGCATCTGGAAACGGACGAGCCGGGCATTTACGCCACCGGCGATGTCACCGGCCCGCCCATGTTCGCCCATTGGGCCACCGCCCAGGCGCTGGCGGTGGCCGCCCACATGCTGGGCATGCCGGCGCCCTTCCCGAAACCGGAGCACAACAGCGCCGTCATCTTCTCCTCGCCGGAGCTGGGCATGGCGGGACTGACGGAAGAGGCGGCAAGGGCCGCGGGCCTCGATGTGGCCGTGGCCGAATATGACTACAAGGTGGATGCCCGCGCCCAGATCAGCCTGGGCGGATTTGGCCGCCTGCGCATCGTTCACGAGCGCGCCAGTCATCGCATCGTCGGCATCCATGCGCTGGTGGAAGGGGCCTCGGAGCTCATGGGCGAGGCGGCCCTGGCGGTGCGCCTGGGGCTGCGGCTGGAGGATGTGGCCCAGGCCATCCATCCGCATCCGACGCTGACGGAAAGCTTCGCCTTCGCCGCGCGCGCCGCGCTGATGCAGAAAGGGGCGTCAGGCGCAAGGCCTGACGGCAAAAACTGAAATGACGGCATGAAAAACCGTCTTGCCTGAAACAGGCGGGCATTGTAGCGTGATTTTGCGCCAGGGAGCGGCGGAAGACCTGAAAAAACAGGCTCTGCCGCATCCTGTGGGCATTTGTTGAAAAAAAGGGAGGTTGAAAACATCATGACAGGATTCCGCACAGGATTGATGGCCGCCGCCGCGGCCGCCGCGCTGGTGGCGGGCGCGGCCGGTGCGCAGGCTGCCTGCACCATCACGCTGGGGGCGGCGGTATCGCTCACCGGCAAGTATTCCACCAATGGCACGCACACCAAGAACGGCTACAACCTGGCCCTGAAGCTGATCAACGACAAGGGCGGCGTGAAGGTCGGCGATCAGATGTGCAAGCTGGCGGTGAAGTATTACGACGACGAATCCACCCCGGCGCGCGGCTCGGAGCTGGCCGAGCGGCTGATCAAGCAGGACGGCGTGAAATTCATGCTCGGGCCGTATTCCTCCGGCCTGACCAAGGCCATTGCGCCGGTCACCGAGAAATACAAGGTGCCCATGGTGGAGGCCAACGGCGCCTCGCGCTCCTTGTTCACCAAGGGCTACAAGTATCTCTTCGCGGTGCTGTCCACCTCCGAGCAGTATCTGGCCTCGGCGGTGGCCCTGGCGGCGGAGAATGCCGGCAAGATGGGCAAGAAGCCCAACCAGCTGACCATGGCGCTGGCCATCCAGAACGATCCCTTCAGCCAGGACATCCGCGCCGGCGTCATCGATGACGGCAAGAAATACGGCATGAAGGTCGTGGTCGACGACAAGCTGCCCAAGGACCTCAACGACATGACCACGACGCTGACCAAGGTGCGCGCCCTGCACCCTGACCTGTTCATCGTCTCCGGTCATGCCAAGGGCGCGGCCACGGCCATCCGCCAGATGGCGGAGATGAAGGTGGATGTGCCCATGCTGGCCATGACCCACTGCGATTCGGCCAAGATCATCAAGAAGTTCGGCAAGGCGGCGGAATATACCCTGTGCGCCTCGCAATGGGCCCCGACGCTGACCTACAAGGATGACATCTTCGGCTCGGCCATGGACTTTGCCAAGCTGTTCAACAAGACCTATGGCTACATGCCGCCCTACCAGGCCGCCGAATCGGCCGCCGCGGTGGAGGTCTTCGCCGACGCCTTCAAGCGCGCCGGATCCACCGATCCGCAGAAGGTGCGCGACGCCCTGGCGGCCACCGAAATGCAGACCTTCTATGGCAACATCAAGTTCGACGCCACCGGCAAGAACGTCGCCAAGCCCATGGTTCTGTATCAGGTGCTGAATGGCAAGTATGTGGTGGTCGCGCCGAGCAAGTGGGCCGCCGCCAAGCCGATCATCCCGCGCCCGAAGTGGTCCGAGCGCAAATAGGCCCATGCGCCACTGACCAACCGTGGAGCCGCCCGCCGGTGAAATGGCCGGGCGGGCGGCTTCCCGCATCCTCATTCGTTCGGCCATTCGGCTTTTGAAGCAAGACCGTCTTCAAGGGGAAAGGGGAACCGCGCCCGTGGACAATCTCAATCTGCTTTTCGCCGCGCCCATTCTCAACGTCCAGCTTCTGTTGGACGGGCTGTGGATCGGCGCGATCTTCGCTCTTGCCGCCTTCGGCATGGCGCTTGTCTGGGGGGTGATGAACATCATCAACATCGCCCAGGGCGAGTTCGTCATGCTCGGCGGCTACATGACCCTGCTGGTGGTCAAGGCGGGGCTGTCACCGCTTCTGGGCATTCCCTTCGCCGCGGTGGTGCTGTTCATTCTCGGCTGGGCGCTCTACCGGGCGGTCATATGGCGCATCGTCGATGCCGACATGTTCATCTCGCTGCTGGCCACCTTCGGCATCTCCATCATGATGCAGCAGCTGATGAACGAGGTCTTCGGCTCCGATGTGCGCACCGCCGAAAGCGGCCTGGGCATGAACTACCTGTTCAACAACCAGGTGACGGTCTCGCAGATCAAGGTGCTGGCCTTCGTGCTGGCCTTCGCCATCGGCATGGGGCTGTGGCTGTTTCTCAAGAAATCGCGTCTGGGGCAGGCCATCCGCGCCACGTCGCAAAATCCGCGCGCGGCGCGCATCCTGGGCATCGACACAAGCAGGGTCTATGCCGCCACCTATGCCATCAACGCCGCCCTGTGCGGGGCGGCCGGGGCCCTGGTGGTCATGGCCTATTCCATCCATCCCTATGTGGGCCTGCCCTACACGGTGCGCTCCTTCATGATCGTCATCATGGCCGGTCTTGGCAATCTGGGCGGGGTCATCGCCGCCGGGCTGGGGCTGGGGGCGGCGGAGCAGTTCGCGGGCTTCCTGCTGGGGGCGGAATATCAACTGGCCTTCGTCTTCCTGCTGCTGGTGGCGGTGCTGGTATGGCGTCAGATCAATCTCGCGCGCAAGAGGCAGTATCTGAAATGACCCGCAAATCCTATCATCTGCTGGCCATGCTGGCGCTGGCCGCCATCGGCCTGGCCGCGCCCTGGCTGCTGCCATCCTATCTGAGCCAGTTCTCCAAGTTGTGGCTGTTCATCGTCCTGGCCCTGACCTGGGATCTCATGGGCGGCCAGATGGGCTACAATTCCTTCGGCAACGTGGTCTTTTTCGGCATCGGCATGTATGCCACGGCGGCCACCCAGGTGGCGCTTTACTATCCCCTGGCGGCCTACACGGCGGCCAAGGGCGGCGGCACGGAATTCATTTTCAACACCTCGCAATTCTTCACCGGGCTGGCCGCCGGATTGCCGGTGGGCGGGCTGGCGGCGGCCATTGCCGCGCTGGCCCTGGGGCTGATCATTCTGGGCATGCGCGGGCACTATTTCGCCATCGCCACCCTGGGGCTGGCCATTGCCGCGGGCGAGCTGGCCGCCGGATGGGATCTGATCGGGGCGGGATCGGGCATGGTCACGCCCACCCCGCCCGATTCCATCGACACCACGGTGCTGTTCTATTATCTGAGCCTTGCCCTGGCGGCCCTGACCTTCCTGTTCCTCGCCTGGCTCTATTCCACCCGTTTCGGGCTGGCCATCAACGCCATCCGCGATGACGAGGACAAGGCCGAGGCCATGGGCCATCACACCACCCGCAACAAGGTCGTTGCCTGGGTGATCTCGGCCTTCTTCCTGGGCATCGCGGGCGGCATCTTCGGCAATCTGAGCAAGTTCATCGATCCCATCGACGTGGCCTTCAACGGCGCGGAAATCGGCGTGTGGATGATTCTCATGGCCATCCTGGGCGGCAAGGGCACATTGTGGGGGCCGGTCATCGGCGCCGGTGTCTTCTACATCATGAAGGAGCTCTTCTGGACCTATCTGCTGGGCTGGCAGCGGGTGGCCCTTGGCCTGCTCATCGTCATCATCGTGGTGTTCTTTCCGCAAGGCATCGTCGGCTGGCTCAAGGAACGCTGGCCGGGACGCTTCGGCCCCACGGCCGAGGAAATGGAAGCCGCTGACGCCAAGGGGGAGGCCTGATCCATGCAACCGCTTCTCGATGTGCAAAATGTCTCCAAGGCCTTCGGCGGCGTGATCGCCAACAAGAATGTTTCGCTGAAGGTGGAAAAGGGCCAGATCGCCGGTCTCATCGGCCCCAATGGATCGGGCAAGACCACCATGTTCAACTCCATCGTCGGCTATCACCCGGTGGATTCGGGCCAGATCTTCTTCAAGGGGCGGGAAATCTCGCGCCTCAGGGTCGGGGCCATTGCCCGGCTGGGGCTGTTGCGCACCTTCCAGCAGACCCGCATCTACGGCAAGATGACCTGCATGGAGAACATGCTGATCTCCCTGCCGGACCGCACCGGGGGCTTTTCCTCCCTGCTGCGCTCGCGCCATGCGCTGGGGGTGCAAAGGGCCAAGGATCTGCTGGAGTTCGTCGGCCTTTATTCCAAGCGCTATCTTTATGCGGGCGATCTGTCTTTCGGCCAGCAGAAGCTGCTGGAGTTCGCCATGGCCTTGATCAACGAGCCGGAAATGCTGCTGCTGGACGAGCCCACGGCGGGCATCAATCCCACCCTCATCAACGGCCTCATCGACCGCCTGAAGAGGGCCAACAAGGAGCTGGGCATCACCCTGCTGGTCATCGAGCACAACATGCGGGTGATCATGAACCTGGCCGATCACATCTATTGCCTGGCCCATGGCGAGATGCTGGCCGAGGGCAGCCCGGAGGATATTCGCAACGACAGCCGCGTCATCGACGCCTACCTGGGAGCGCACTGACATGAGCGACGACAACAGGACTCCCGAGACGGAAAAGGAGCGCAAAAAGCGCATTTCCGGCTATGGCATGGGCAAGGTGGATACGGTCATGTCGGTGGACGCGGTGGCCGAGGAAGCCGAAAAGATCGCAAAAAACGCTCCGAAGCCGGAAGATCTGCTGCATCTGGCCGGGGGCGATGCCTACCTGTCCATCGAGAAGCTGCGGGCCGGATATGGCCGCATGGAAATCCTGCACGATCTCGATCTGCGCATCGGCAAGGGCCAGTCGCTGTGTCTCATCGGCCCCAACGGGGCGGGCAAATCCACCGTGCTGCATTCCATTTTCGGTTTCACCAATATCTTCTCCGGGGTCATCCGCATTGGCGAGACCGACGTCACGGCCATGAAACCCAATGAAAAGCTGGTGCAGGCCGGGGTGGCCTATATCCTGCAGGACAATTCCGTCTTTCCCGACATGACGGTGGAGGAAAACCTGTGGATGGGCGGCTTTCTGAAGAACCGCCCCGAGGAGGCCCATGCGGCGGCCGAAAAGGTGTTCGAGAAATATCCCCGCCTGGCGGCGCGGCGCAGACAGCCCGCGCGGGTGCTTTCCGGTGGCGAGCGCAGGCTTCTGGAAATCTCGCGCGCCCTGGTCA
>JALSNA010000493.1 GCA_026987255.1 Hyphomicrobiales bacterium
GGGGATGATGCCGGCTTCGCTGCGCCCGGCCGGGTTTTGACTTGATACGCGGCTTTCTCCTTTCCCGTCATTTCTTGATACGCGGGAATCCATCGCGCCTTTCGAAACGGCTTTATGCGAATTGCATGCAACAGCCCGATGCCAAAGGGAAAAATCATCAACCGCCTGGGCCAAATGGCAACGTGCTCTGGCTCCCCGCTTTCGCGGGGATGACGGGGGGCGCGGGGATGACGGGAGGCGCGGAGGATGCAGGGATGACGGGGAAAGCGGGAAATGAGCGGGAACCGGAACCGGGGTGAAAAACGAAAGTGGGGTGGAGAACGGAACCGGGATAGAGAACGGAAACGGGGCGCGGAAACGCAATGGCGCAAGGGCCCTGGCGTGACAGTCCGGGGAATGGGCGGCGGGTGTCCCGCTTGTTGGGCGGGGGGCATCAATCGAGGCGGACATGGGTTGCCTCCCCGGACCGGGCCACCTGCCAGGTGGTGATGGAATTGTTGTGGTAGATGCCTGTTTCGCCCTTTGTGGCGATGTTCTGGGCGTATGTGGGCTGGACTTCGCCGGTTTCATCCATGGCGCGCGACTGGATGAGCATCTCCTTGCCGTCCCAGTCGAAAGGCAGGCGGAAACGGGTCAGGCATTTGGGCAAGACGGGCTCCTCGAGTGCCGCCTCGCGCCAGCTCACGCCGCCATCGAAGGAGACATCCACCGCCCTGATCCGCCCCCGGCCCGACCAGGCCAGGCCGGAGATCTGCTGCGCGCCTTTGCCGCGCAGCGGATTTTCCGGGCTCGGATGGGTGATGACCGAATTGACCTGCTGCTCCAGGGTGAAGAGACGGGCCTTGCCGGAGGGCAGAAGATCGGAGTAGCGGGCGGTTTCCTCGCGGGTCATCCAGGGGGCATCCCCCACCTCGATGCGGGCCAGCCACTTGATGGAGGCGGCGCCCTCGCAGCCGGGAACCAGCAGGCGCAGGGGGTAGCCCTGCTCGGGGCGCAGGGCCTCGCCATTCTGGGCAAAGGCGAGCAGACAATCGTCCATGGCCCGCGCCAGGGGCAGGGAGCGGGCATATCCGGCTCCATCGGCGCTTTCGCACAGCAGCCATTGCGCCCCGTCCTTGAGGCCGCAATGGCGCAGCACATCTCCCAGGCGCACCCCCGTCCACTGGCAGCAGGAGATCATGCCATGGGTGAACTGCACGGCATTGCTCTGCGGGCCGCGCCACTGCAGGGCGCCATTGCCGGCACATTCGAGAAAATGAAAGCGCGAGACGATGGGAAAGCGGCGCAGATCCTCCAGTGTGAAGACCAGCTCGCGGCGCACCAGGCCATGGATGAGCAGGCGATGAGCGCAAGGAGCAATGTCCGGCGCGCCGGCGTGATGGCGGGCGAAATGCAAGCCGTTCGGAGTGATGATGCCCTCCAGGGCGGCCAGGGGCGTGAAGCTCACCGAGGATTCGGTGGTGGCGTTCATCCACGGCAGATAGCGGCGCACCACCCTTTTTTCATGCGCAGATGGCATGCCGTATGGATGGGCATCCACCCCCGCGCCCAGGGCAGAGCGCGCCGCGGGCAGAAAGGATGCGGCGCGGGCAAGGCCTGCATCGGTTGCGCCCAGCGCCCCCAGGGCAGCGGCCTGCATCAACATCCTGCGGTTGAGCGATGGTTTCACGCTTTGTCCCCGTCTTTCCTCCCCGCCCCGTGCCGAAGGGCGATGCCGGGCCATTCAGCCGGTGATCAGGCGGATGTTGGTGTTGGGCTTGAAGTTCACGGTCTTCTTTTCGCGGATCCAGTCCTTGACCAGGTCCCACACGGGCGGGCCTTGCGTGCCCTCGTTGACCGAGGCCCAGCCGGCGACGACGTATTTCGCGCCTGCCTCGATGGGCTTGCCGGTTCTGGTCAGGCGCAGGTTCTGGATGCGGTTGCCCATTTTCTCGCTGGCGTGCAGGTCATAGGAGATGCCGCCGGAGCGCACCATGTCGCCGCCCTGCTGGTAGTAGGGATCGGGGTTGTAGAGGTTGTCGCAGACATCCTCGAGAATGTCCTTGAGCATCTTGCCGGTCATTTCCGTCCGGTAGGCGTTGGGATAGGTGATGGCGGTCTGGGAATAGACGTCATCGGCGGTGATGTCCTGTCCGGATATGAGCGATGGCCCCCAGCGGAAACCGGGCGAGAGGGCGATCTCGGCGTCGCGTTTGTCCATGAGGGCGGTGCAGATGAGATCGTCGAAGGTGCCGTTGAGATTGCCGCGCCGGTAGAGCGCCGTTTCGGTCCTGCCCAGCACCTCGCCTATGTCCTTCTCGAAGGGGGCGCGGGATTTTTCGATGTAGGCGGCCACTTCGGCATCCGGCGTTATGACGTCGGAGAAAACCGGCATGAGCTTGAAGGAATAATCGCTCATGCGGCCGTCCTTGACCTCGATGTCCATGCGCGAGACGAACTTGCCGGAGCAGCCGGAGGAGACGATCAGGGTCTTGTTCACCTTGACCACGTCGGGCAGGGCGTCATGGGTGTGGCCGGAGAGCAGAACATCGATGCCCTTGACGCGGGCGGCCATCTTGCGGTCCACGTCGAAACCGTTGTGGGAGAGCAGGACGACCAGTTCGGCGCCGGCGGCGCGGGCATCATCGACGTGCTTTTGCACCATTTGCTCGCGGATGCCGAAGGACCAGTTGGGGATCTTGTATCTGGGGTTGGCCACCGGCGTGTAGGGGAAGGCCTGGCCGATGACGGCCACCTTGACGCCGCCGCGCTCGAACATCTTCCAGGCCTTGAAGACCGGCTCCTCCCACTCGGTGTTGATGACATTGCCGGCCAGGAAGGGGAACTTCAGCTTCTCCACCAGGGCCTCGACCCTATCCTCGCCATAGGTGAACTCCCAGTGGGCGGTCATGGCGTCGGTGCCCAGCATGTTCATGATGTCCACCATGTCCTGGCCTTCGGTCTGCAGGGAGACCCAGGAGCCCTGCCAGGTGTCGCCGCCATCGAGCAGGAGGCACTTGCCGGGGCGCTCGGCGCGGATGGCCTTGACCAGGGTGGCCACCCGGTCCATGCCGCCGACGCGGCCATAGGCGCGCGCCAGGTTCTCGAAATCCAGATATGTGAGGGCATAGGCCTGCGGCGTGCCCTTCTTGATGTGATAATACTTCAGGAAATCCTCGCCCGTCAGATGCGGCGGCAGGCCCATGACCTCGCCCACCCCGACGTTGACCGAGGGCTCGCGGAAATAGACCGGTCTGGTCTGGGCGTGAATGTCGGTGACATGGATGAGGGTGACCTGGCCCTTGGGCTGGAACTTCAGGATATCGTCCTGGGTGATGCTCCGGGCCGCAACGGCCTTGCGCAAATCGGCCACGGAGCCGCCGGACATGGCCAGGGCGGCCAGGGTGAGCTGAATGAAATCACGACGATGGATGAGCACGGTTGATCCCTTTCATTGGGTGGTGCGCAGGCGCGCCGGGCCCTTTGCGATGGCGCTGCCCCGCCCCGTTTCAGACGATCTTCAAAATGCGAAAACGAATGCTCTTGCGGCTCTTCATGACGGGGATGACGGGAGAGGCCACGGGCGGCCTCTCCCTGTCTTGCTGCCGCTTCCCCTTTGCGCTAGCGGCGCACGGCGGGGACTTCCACGGGAAGCCCGCGGGAGCGCCATTTCACGAAGAGCTCGAGATTGACGTATTCATCCGCGCCCTGCTTGTAGGGTTGGGCGCGAATGTTCTTGTTGCACCCCTTGAAACGGCGGTGCAGGGAGCCGACCTTCTGCCACTTCAGGCGATAGGCCGGGAAGGCGCCGCCGCCGCGGCCCTCGGAGAGCAGATCGGCGCGGATGTGCTTGCCGGCATTGTCGATGTGGCAATGCTTGCAGGACATGTCGAGCTGGCCACGGCGCTTGAAGAAGAACTCCTTGCCCTTCTCGAAGAAGGGGGCGGCGGGGCCATCGATCTTGACGTTCATGGGCATGCCGCGCGACAGATAACCGATGTAGGTGGCCATGGCGAGCAGGTTGTCCTTGTCCCATTTCCACGGCTTGGCCTTCATCTTCTCGGTGCGGCAGCGGTTGATGCGCTGCTCGAGGTTTTCCAGCTTGCCGAGCTTCTTGACGTATTTCGGATAGACCGTATAGACGCCCTTCATGGATTTTTCGGCATCGCCATGGCAGCTGGCGCAGGACTTTCCGGCCTTGCCGTCCACCTTTTTCCACAGCTCCGCGCCCTTCTCCACCCAGAGCATGCCGCCATTGGCGAAATCATCATCCTCGATGGCCTGGGTCTCGGGGTTGGAGTAGAGATAGCCGGACTTGCGCCCGTCCACCTCGTATTTGCTCTTGTCGCCCGCCAGGGCGGCCGTGGATGCGGCCAGGCCGGCGGTGAGCAGGAAGCCCGCGGCGAGCGCCGCCAGCTTCCTGCCAATGGTGTCCATGTATGCGTTTTTTGTGGACATGTTTCCTCCCAATGTTTCCAGATCCGGTGCCGCGCTGCCTCAGCTGACGGTGATGGAGGCCTTGGCGGTGGTCACCTCGCCCTTTTCGTCGTGCCAGGTGAACTCGAAGTCACCGGACTTGTCGACCCTGCAGGTGAAGGCGCAATAGGGGTTGGCGGAGACGCCGCCTTCCCAGTCGGAGCTGAAAAAGACTTCGCCGTTGTATTTGGCGGTGAACTTGTCGATGATGTGCCGGGGGATCTTCTTGCCGGTCTTCTTGTCCTTGCGGTTGCCCGATTCCATCTTGTGCTTGATGAGCGTCTTGATGGTGATGATGTCTCCGGCCTTGGCCGTCTTGGGAACCTTCACGCGCGCTTTGCCCATTTGAACTTTCTCCTGTTTCTTGAAACCGTTTTTCGTGTCTTGTCAGCGTCAATCAGCCGCCGCAGCCGCCGATGGTGACCTTCACCGTGGTCCTGGCGATGCGGAAGGAGCCATCGGACATCTCGGCCACGGCCATGACCTCCTGGGTGGTGGCCATGCGCACGCGGATGGAGGCGAAGGCCTTGCCGGAGCGCGGCGTGAAGTGGAAGGCGCACAGGCGCGGATAGGGATTCTTGGTGGCGATGATGGTGATGGACTTGCAATAATCCTTGTCCGTCTGCGGGGTATCGGCCGAGACCTTGACCGGGACGGTGGCGCCGTTCTCGGCGATTTCCGGCATCTCCAGCTTCATGCCGCCCTCGGTGGGCTTCTTGCCGCCGGTGATCTTGGCGATGAAGGCGGCCGCCTCCTCCGGCGTGGCGCTGGCGATGGTGCTCAGCCCGGCCAGGGTTGCAGCCGAGACGCCCGCGCCAATGAGAAAGGTGCGGCGGTCCATGACCTTGATCTTCACGTGGTTCATTCAATTGGCTCCTTGCTTTTTCACTCGTCGCGCACGGCTTGCGCCGCCGTTACTCGGATTCCTTCAGGGTGTGCATGTAGGCGATGATGTCCTCGATCTCCTGGGCGGTGAGGATGGGCTTGCCGCGGAACTTCTTCTTGACGCGGAAAAGCCCCTCGACCTTGTAGAAGGCCGGCATGATGGTGTCGGGATTGACGAACTTCGGATTGACCAGACGCAGGCGGATTTCCTCGTCGGGCATGTTGGTGGCGATGTCGGACAATTCCGGGCCGATCTCGCCATGGAAGAGGAAATCGCTCATCTGCTTGATCTTGTGACAGGCCAGGCAGTTGCCCTTCTTGCGGTTGGCCATGAGCTTGCGGCCCCTGGCCGGATCGCCCGGCTTGCCGGTCAGGGACTTGGGAATGGCCACGTCTCCGACCACTTCGTAGGGGGTGAGGCCATCATCCTTGATCACCTTGGCCTGCGCGGCGGTGACCACAAGGGCAAGGCCCGCCAGGCCGGTGAGCCCTGCAATGGCTGCTTTTGCGCTTTTCTTCATGGGCAATAATCCCTCCCGAAATATCTGTTTCTTGATGGCCGGAGGGCTGGTCAGCAAGACTTCCCCTCCCGCGACAGGAGGCATTCTTAACTAACATCGATATATTTGCAAGTCTGAATGTGAGCAAAAATGCAGAATTCGTTCATTTTTGTATTTTTATACTTGATTAGATTTTTCTAATATGAAAAGTTACTTCTATTAGATATTTCACATATAAGATTTTACTCATAAGTGAGAGAGCTTCTCAAAAAGGCCTGGCGAACCTTGCAAGCCGCTGAAATTTCTTTCATTTCAGAATATGAGGATGTTTTCATAAGCGGGCTTTCGCGAAATGAGCCGGGCGTGGGACAGCCACAGGGCGCGGCGAAGGCAAGCGGCGGATGAGGGCGTTTTGGGCTGTGCGCCGGGGCATGAAAAAGTGACCGCGGCACTCTGTCTTGATCTGAATCAGGGAGGAATCGGGCCAAGGTGGGGGCGGGAGAGCGGCGGAATCTGCGCAAAAAAACGCCGCGCAAAAAGCGCGGCGTGTCGGATGGAGGCATCTTGCGCCCTGGTCAGCGG
>JALSNA010000494.1 GCA_026987255.1 Hyphomicrobiales bacterium
TCATTTGAATGTCTTCCTCGGATCGAAGGCATCGCGCACCGCCTCGCCGATGAAGACCAGCAGCGAGAGCATGAAGGAGACGATGAAAAAGCCGGTCAGGCCCAGCCAGGGGGCCTGCAGGTTCATCTTGCCCTGCTTGAGCAGCTCGCCCAGCGAAGGCGAGCCGGGCGGCAGGCCGAAGCCCAGGAAGTCCAGCGCCGTCAGGGTGGTGATGGAGCCCGACAGGATGAAGGGCATGAAGGTCAATGTGGCGACCATGGCGTTGGGCAGGATGTGACGGAACATGATCTTGCCATCGCTCAGCCCCAGGGCCCGGGCGGCGCGCACATATTCGAAGTTGCGTCCGCGCAGGAACTCGGCGCGCACCACGCCCACCAGCGCCGTCCAGGAGAACATCAGCATGAGCACCAGCAGCATCCAGAAATTGGGCGTGAAGAACACCGAGATGATGATGATGAGATAAAGGGTGGGGATGGAGGTCCAGATCTCGATGAAGCGCTGAAAGAGCAGATCGAGCACGCCGCCCTTGTAGCCTTGCACGGCCCCGGCGGCCACCCCGGCGATGGAGGACAAGACGGTGAGCAAAAGGCCGAAGATCACCGAAATGCGAAACCCGTAGATGAGCCGGGCGATGACATCGCGGCCATGATCGTCGGTGCCCAGCCAGTTGAGATTGCCGGCCACGCAATCGGGATCGTTCACTCCCTTGGGATACTTCCGGCAGGCCTCCTCCCAGCTCATCAGGAAGGCCGGCTTGCTGGGCAGGGGATAGGGCACCTCGTTGTTCACGGTGTCATAGGAATAGCGGATGGGCGGCCAGATCATCCAGCCGTGCTTGCGGATTTCCTCCTGGATGAAGGGATCGCGAAAATCGGTGCGGGCCAGAAAGCCGCCGAACTTGGATTCGGGATATTCGGCAAAGACCGGAAAGAGGATTTCGCCCTTGTAGGAGGCCACCAGGGGGCGGTCATTGGCGAGAAACTCGGCAAAGAGCGACAGGACGAACAGGGCGAGAAAAATCCACAGTGACCAGAAACCGCGCTTGTTGGCGCGAAAGATCGCCAGCCGGCGGCGGTTGATGGCCGACAGCCAGCCGCGCGCGCTCACCGCCTCGGGCACCGGCACCCCGGCGGCGGCCGCCTCGCGGGCAATCTCGCGAATGTCTGCGCCGTCCTCGTTCATCCTCACAGCTCCCGCTTTTCAAAATCGATGCGCGGATCGATCCAGGTGTAGACCAGATCGGTGATGAGATTGGTCAGAAGGCCCATGAGGGAGAAGATATACAAGGTGGCGAAAACCACCGGATAATCGCGGTCGATGGCCGACTTGAAACCCAAAAGCCCCAGCCCGTCGAGCGAGAAGATCTGCTCGATGAGCAAGGAGCCGGTGAAGAAGGCGGAAATGAAGGCGCCGGGAAAGCCGGCGATGACGATCAGCATGGCATTGCGGAACACGTGACCATAGAGCACCCGGCGCTCGCTGAGCCCCTTGGCGCGGGCGGTGATGACATATTGCTTCTTGATTTCGTCGAGGAAGGAGTTCTTGGTCAGCAAGGTCATGGTGGCGAAAGACGAGATGGCCAGGGCGGTCAGCGGCAGCACCAGGTGCCAGGCATAATCGGCGATCTTGCCCCAGAAGCTGAGCTGGTCGAAATTGTCCGAAACCAGCTTCTGCATGGGAAAGATGTCCCAAAAGCTGCCACCGGCGAAGAGCACCACCAGCAGGATGGCGAAGAGAAAGGAAGGAATGGCATAGCCTATGATGATGACGGCCGATGTCCAGATGTCGAATTTCGAGCCGTCGCGCACCGCCTTGGCGATTCCCAGCGGGATGGAAACGCCATAGGATATGAAGGTCAGCCACAGGCCTAAGGAGGCGGAGACCGGCAGGGCGTCCTTGATGAGCTCCAGCACCGGGCGGTCGCGGAAATAGCTGTTGCCGAAATCGAAGACGGCATAATTCTTCAGCATCTTCCAGAAGCGCACATAGGCGGGCTGATCGAAGCCGAACTGTTTTTCCAGCTGCTTGATGAACTCCGGATCGAGCCCCTGGGCGCCGCGATACTTGAAGCCGCCGGAGGCCGCATCGCCTGCCGCATCCGCCGCTCCGGCCGCGCCCACCTCGCCGCCACCGCCGCCGCCGATGCGGGCGGTGGCCGAGACATCGGTGCCCTGCAGCTTGGCCAGCACCCGCTCCACCGGGCCGCCGGGCAGAAACTGGATGACGGCGAAATTGATCAGCATGATGCCCACCAGCGTGGGGATCATCAAGGCCAGACGCTTGAGGATATAGGTTCCCATGGCATCCCGATGCGCCCCGGCGGGGCATGAATGATTCGTTGCATTGGCAATAGCATATTCAAGGGCAGGCAGGCTACTTTGCTGCCTTCAGCCGGGCGGCGCGGGCGGTGTCATACCACCAGGTGTCGAGCACCCCGCGCGCATAGGCGGGCTTGATGGCCGGGCGGGCGAACTTGTCCCACCAGACGATGGTGTGCGAGGCCTTGTACCAGTGCGGCACCCAGAAGATATGGGCGCGCAAGGCCCTGTCCAGGGCGCGCCCGGCATGGATCAGCTCCTGGCGGCTTCTTGCGGCGATGAGCGCATCGATGAGCCCATCCACCGCTTCGCTCTTCAGCCCGGCGATGTTGTAGCTGCCCGCCATGTCCGCGGCGCGGGCCCCGAAATGGGCCCGCAGGCCCGCCCCCGGCGTGATGGGAAAGACGAATCGCTGGGTGGTCATGTCGAAATCGAAGGACTTCAGGCGGCGCTGATACTGGGCCGAATCCACCAGCCGCATGGAGGCCTGCACGCCGAGCAGCTTCAGGTTGCGCACATAGGGCGCGATGACGCGCTCGAAGGCGGGCGAATACATGAGGAATTCCACCTTGAAGATCTCGCCCTTCGCATTGGTCAGCCACTTGCCGCGGCGCTTCCACCCGGCCGCCGCCAGCAGATCGTGGGCCTTGCGCAACAGCCGTCTGTCCTGCCCCGAGCCATCGGAAACCGGCGGCCGCCACACCGGGCCGAAGGCGGCCGCGGGCAGCTTGCCGCGCCACGGCGCGAGCAGTTTCAGCTCCTCCGGGGCAGGCCGTCCGGTGGCCTTCAGGGGCGAGTTCTCGAACACCGATTCGGTGCGCTTGTAAAGGTGATAGAAGAGATTGGCGTTGGCCCATTGAAAGTCATAGGCCAGATTGAAGGCCTCGCGGGTGCGCGGATCGGCGAATTTTTTCCTGCGCAGGTTGAAGAAGAAACCCTGCGCGCCGGAGGGGCGGCCATCGGGCAGCACGCCCTTGATCAGGCGCCCCTCATGCACCGCCGGGATGTCATAGGCCCTGGCCCAGTCACGCGAGGTGAATTCCTCGCGCAGGTCGATGTCCCCGGCCTTGAGCGCTTCCAGCTCGGTGATGCGCTCGCGGTAATAGACGAACTTGATCTCGCCGAAATTCCACCTGCCGCGATTCACCGCCAGGTCCTTGCCCCAGTAGTCCTTGCGCCGCTCGTAGGTGATGAAGCTGCCCTGCCTGAAGGCGCCGATGCGATAGGGCCCGGAGCCGGGCGGGGCCTTCAGGCTGGCGCGGGTAAAATCGTGCCTGTCGTACCAGGCCTTGGGCAGCACCGGCAAAAGCCCCACGATGCGCGGCAGATCGCGCACATTGGGCCCGCTGAAATCATAGCGCACCCTGTCCGGCGCCAGCACGGTGCAGGCGCTCACGTCGCGCAGGGAAACCCGGTAGCTCGGATGCCCCTTGGTCTTGAGCAGGGCAAAGCTGTTGCACACATCCTTGGCGGTGACCGGCGCGCCATCGGCAAAGCGCGCCTCGCGGCGCAGGGCGAAGGTGACGGATTTGCCATCCCTGGCCACATCGGCCCACCTGGCGATCAGGCCATAGACGGCATCGGGCTCGTCCCGGGCGCGGGTCATGAGGGAATCGAAGAGCATGTCCAGCCCATCGGCCGGATCGCCCTTGAGGATGAAGGGATTGAGCGAATCGAAGCTGGTCAGCCCCGATGTTCCCACCGTGACCATGCGCCCGCCCTTGGGGGCATCGGGGTTGACATAATCGAAATGGGCAAAGCCGGGCGGATATTTCAGATCGCCAAATGCCGAAAGCCCGTGCCGCGGTTCGGCCCGCGCTCCACCGGCGAGCGCCACGGCCGCCAGGACCATCGCCGCAAGGGCGCGCCTCATCCCTTGTTCTCCTCAAGGCGCGCCGCCTTTTGTTCGTCGAACCACCAGATGTCCGGGAAGCCGACGGAGAAATCCGGGATCTTCGCCGGTTTGCCGAACTTGTTCCAGCGCGCCGTGCGCTCATAGGTGATGTGCCACATGGGCACCACGTAATGGTTCCACAGCAGCACCCGGTCCAGGGCGCGGGTGGCGGCCACCAGGGATGCGCGATCCTTTGCGAAGATGATCTTGCCGATCAGGGCATCCACCGCCGGGTTCCTGATGCCGGCGTAATTGCGCGAGCCGGGCCTGCCGGCGGCCGCCGAGCCCCAGTAGTTGCGCTGTTCGTTGCCCGGCGAGAGGGATTGCCCCCAGCTTGCCACGATGATGTCGAAATCGAAGCTCTTCACCCGCCGCTCGTATTGGGCCGAGTCCACCGTGCGCACCTTGGCCTGCACGCCGATGCGCCGCAGGGCGCGGATATAGGGCAGGACGATGCGCTCGAAGGCCGGGGAGACAAGCAGGAACTCCACCTTGAGCGGCTCGCCCCTGGCATTGCGCAGCACGCCCTTGTCGTCCAGCTTCCAGCCCGCCGCCATGAGCAGCTTCAGGGCCTTGCGCAGGTTGTTGCGGGTATCGCGCGGCGTCTTGTTGACCGGGTTCTTGTATTCCTTGCTGAAGACCTCCGGCGGCACCTTGTCCTTCAATTCCCGCAAAAGCTCCAGCTCGCGCCCCTTGGGCAGGCCGGTGGCGGCCAGCTCGGAATTGGAGAAATAGCTGTTGGTGCGGGTATACTGGCCATAGAAGAGATTGGCGTTGGCCCATTCGAAGTCATAGGCATAGTTGAAGGCCTCGCGGGTGCGCGGATCGGCAAATTTCGCCCTGCGCAGGTTGAAGACGAAGGCCTGCATGCCGCGCGAGTTCTTCAGCTTGAACTTCTCCAGGACGACATCGCCGCGCTTGACGGCCGGAAAATTGTAGGCCGTGGCCCAGACCTTGGAGTTGTTCTCGTCGCGCCAGTCATAGCGCCCGGCCTTGAAGGCCTCCATGGCCACCGTGTCGTCGCGGAAGTAGATGACCTCGATTTCGTCGAAATTGTCGTGGCCCACGTTGACCGGCAGATCCTTGGCCCAATAGTCCTTCACCCGCTCCAGGGTGACCGATTCACCGGACTTGAAGGCCTTGATGCGATAGGCCGAGGAGCCCAGCGGCGCTTCCTGCAGGGCGTTGAGCAGGGAACGGGCCCGCCCGCGGCCATCCTTGCCCGTCCACCAGTGGCGCGGCAGAACGGGCATCTGGCCGGTGATCTGCGGCAGCTCGCGGTTGCCGGTGGCCGAAAAGACGAAGCGCACCTCGCGCTGTGCGGTCTGCTCGATCTTGCTGATGTTGTTGTAATAGAAATTGTAGAAGGGATGGGCCTTCTTCAGGTTCTCCATCGACCAGATGATGTCCTGCGGGGTGATGGGCGTTCCATCATGAAACCGCGCCCCTGCGCGCAGCCGGTAGGTCACATGGGCAAAATCCTCCGGGTAGGAGAGGCTCTCGGCGATCAGGCCGTATTCGGAACCCGGCTCGTCCAGCGCCGGCTTGATGAGCTTGTCGTATATGGAGCCCACGATGCCCGCCGCCTCGCCCTTGTAGGTATAGGGATTGAGGCTGTCGAAGGAGCCGATGGCGAAAAGACGCACCCGCCCGCCCTTGGGCGCATCGGGCCTGACGTAATCGAAATGGGAAAAATCCGGGCCATATTTCAGATCGCCAAAGAGCGACAGGCCATGCCGCCAGCGCTCCTCCCCGGCGGCTTGGGCCGAGATTCCCACCAGGCGCAATCCGAGACCGGTTGTCAGGGCGCTGAGGCCTTGCAGGACATGGCGGCGGGAAAGGGGCATTCGGGTAACTCCTGTCATGATCCTGGTTCAGCTCAAAACCTATCAGAAAAGCCTCCCGGCGCAAAAGGGTGCGATGGATTGCTTTTTGTTCATGACGCAACGCATGCCTTTGACATCGCCGCATCATCCTTCCAGCCATGTCCACGGATCAGTGCCCATCATGACGGGGTTTTTCCGCAATCTTGCCCGGTCCGGAGCCCCGCGGACTTCGGGACATTCCCCCAGCCGGGTTTTGGCCTGCGCGCTTGACCTGGGGTCAGGACCCATAAATTTGCACGGCTACTGCAGGATTTATGCTGCATATCAGCGTCCTTTCGCCCTCGACAATACCTTCAGGTATTGCCCGCGGACGAAAGAA
>JALSNA010000495.1 GCA_026987255.1 Hyphomicrobiales bacterium
TTTCATATTCCTGCCGCGCCTTTTGGCGCACCGGGCCAAAGCCGCGCAGCCGGGCCACGAGGGCGGCGATCTCCACCGCCTGGGCATGATTGCTCTTATCGAGGCGGGTCAGCAGGGTTTCGATCAGTTCGCGGTAGGCGGCGATGTCCGCGCGCTCGGCGCGGCGCTCCTTCGTCTTTCCGAAAATGTCGAAATTCGTGCCGCGCAGTCTTTTCAGCCGCGCCAGCCTGGGCAGAAGGCGGAAGGTCCAGGTGGGCCAGGGGCGCTTGCGGCGGCTCAGCAGGGGCGGGGCGAAATGCGGGCGGATCCGTGCGCCGGGGGCGAAATCGGCGGCGATCCGGCGGGCGAAGGCGGGATCGGCATGCAGCCTGGCCACTTCGTATTCGTCCTTGATGGCCATGAGGCGGGCGAGGTGATGGGCCACCACTTTCGTCAGGTCTTCAGAACCGGCCCTTTGCCACTCCTGCTTGCGCACCATGCCGATGAAATCGCTGTATTGGCGGGCATAATCCGCATCCTGATAGGCGGTGAGCAGGGCCTCGGCGCGTTTCTGGATGTCCCGCAGGCTTTCTTCTTGCTTCCCCTGTGGCTCCAGCCTGGCAATCTGCAGGACGGTTTCGGGATCGTGGGTGAGGATGCGGCCCCAGTGGAAGGCGGTGAGGTTCTTTTCCACCGCCACGCCATTGAGGCGGATGGCCTCCTCGATGGCGGTGTGTGAAACGGGAATCAGGCCCTTTTGCCAGGCCGCGCCCATGAGCAGGACATTGGCGAATATGGCATCGCCCAGCAGGGCGCTGGCCAGAGCTGTGGCCTGGTGGAAATCGGCATTGCCCTCGCCGCAGGCGGCGCCAATGCGCAGCCGCAGGGCCTGGGCGGGATAGTCCATGTCCGGGTCATGGGTGAATTGGGCCGGCATGACCTCGTGGCTGTTGACGACGGCGCGGGTCCTGCCGGGGCTGGCGGCATAGAGAATGCGGTCCGAGGCGGTGGTGAGCATGTCACAGCCCAGGATGAGATCCGCTCCTCCGGCGGCGGCGCGGATGGCGGTGATGTCCTCGCGGGATGCGGCGATCTTCAGGTGCGAGAAGACGGTGCCGTTCTTTTGTGAAATGCCGGACATGTCGATCAGCCCTGCGCCGAGACCCTCGATCTGGGCCGCCTGGGCGAGGATCTGGCCGATGGTGACCACGCCGGTGCCGCCGATACCGGCGATGACCATGGAGAAGGGTTTTTCCAGCCCGGGCAATTCGGGGCCGGGCAGCTCGGATGGCGGTTTTATGCGCTCCTGAACCGGCGGGCTCATGGGGGCGCCCTCCACGGTAACCATG
>JALSNA010000496.1 GCA_026987255.1 Hyphomicrobiales bacterium
ACGTCAAAATCAGGTCAGCGCCGGCGCGCTTGATGGCCGTCAGGGCTTCCAGCACCACCCGGCGCTCGTCCAGCCAGCCGTTGGCCGCAGCGGCCTTGAGCATACTGTACTCGCCACTGACATTGTAAGCCGCCAGCGGCACTTCAGGGAAAGCATCCTTCACCCGGCGGATCACATCCAGGTAAGGCAGCGCCGGTTTGACCATGAGCAAATCCGCGCCCTCGGCAATGTCGACGGCCGCCTCTTTCAGCGCCTCGGCGGCGTTGGCCGGGTCCATCTGGTGGGTGCTGCGGTCGCCAAATTTCGGGGGCGATTCAGCCGCATCGCGAAAGGGGCCGTAGAAGCCTGAGGCGTACTTCACCGCATACGACAAAATGGGAATGTGCTCGAACCGGGCTTCATCCAGCGCCCGGCGGATGGCCTGCACCATGCCGTCCATCATGCCGCTGGGGGCGACAATATCCGCCCCGGCTTCCGCATGGGAAACCGCCACCTGGCCGAGGATTTCCAGGGTGGGGTCGTTGAGGACATAGCCCTCCGGCAAATGCGGGTGCGGGCGGGGATTGCCTGTGTTGAGCAGGCCGCAATGGCCGTGGTCGGTGTATTCGCACAGGCAGACATCGGTCACCACCACCATCTCCGGCACCGCGTCCTTGATGGCGCGCACCGCCTGCTGCACGATGCCTTCCAGGGCAAAGTTTTCCTTGCCGATGGGGTCCTTTTCCGCCGGAATGCCGAACAAAATCACCGCCGGAATGCCCAGCGCCCAAATTTCACGCGCCTCGGCAGCCAGTTGGTCCACGGAAAACTGGAACACGCCGGGCATGGAAGGCACCTCGCGGCGCACGCCGCGGCCATGCCGCACGAAGAGGGGGTAGATGAAATCGGCAGGATTGAGTTCGGTTTCCCGCACCATGCAGCGGATGGCCGGCGTATGCCGCAAGCGTCGCGGGCGGGATGTGGGGAAGATGGGGAATTTAGCCATAATACCTCCTGAAAGATCCACCGATGGGCGCCGATTACGCCGATGTTTCCTCTTCCATCGGTGACCATCAGTGCAATCGGTGGATGGCTTCCACAGTCACTTCAACCGGCCGCGCTCCTGAAAGATCCACCGATGGGCACCGATTACGCCGATGTTTCCTCTTCCATCGGTGACGATCGGTGTAATCGGTGGATGGCTTCTACCAATCCCTCGGCGGTGTAAGGCGCAGCGACCGCAGCAACCTCAAAGCCCGCCTCGCGGGCGGCCTGAGCGGTGATAGGGCCAATGCAGACCGCCTTCGGGTTGCCAGGCAGGTGGAGGGGATCCAGCCCGGCCTGGTGCG
>JALSNA010000497.1 GCA_026987255.1 Hyphomicrobiales bacterium
AGAAGATGCAGCGTGAGGGCCTCCTGCCCAGCCCCGGCAAGAAACGCCGCTGAGGGCATCGAGGCTCAAAAACCACGCACCAGAATGAAAAACCGCGCCGGATGCATCATGCTCCGGCGCGGTTTTTTGACAGATTTGCATTGAGAAGCGCCAATGGCGATTTTTCGCCATTGGCGCTTGAATGCCATTCTTTTCATCCGTGCGGCCTTGTCAATGACGCGCGCCCCGGCGCGCGCCGCGAAGCGGTTGCATCATTGACAAGGCCGCACGGATGAAACACCCCCTTCACCCCGTTTCATGGATCGAGAAGGCCTCCGGGTCCACCGGCATGAAGCGCGCCCCCCATGTGCCCGGCTGCGGCTCGAAGACGCCCGCACACGGTGTTCCGCAGGCCTTGCAGCGGCCCGCATCATCCAGGTTCCAGCTGGTCAGGTCGTATCCGGCCCGCCCGATCAGCACCTGGCCGCAGGCGTGGCAATAGGTGTTCTGACCCTCCGCATCGGGGATATTGCCCGTATAGACATACCGCAAACCCTCGTCCATGGCCCACCTGCGCGCCTGTTTGACCGTCTCCGGCGGGGTCGGCGGCACATCCTGCATCCGCCAGGTGGGATAGAAGGCGGAAAAGTGCAAGGGCACCTCCGGCCCCAGATATTCCGCGATCCAGGCCGACATGGCGCGGATTTCATCCTCCGAATCGTTCTGGCCGGGAATGAGCAAGGTGGTGATCTCCAGCCAGCAGTCCGTCTCGTGTTTCACATGCCGCAAGGTATCGAGCACCGGCGCCAGCTTGCCGGTCGCCAGACGGTGGTAGAAATCCTCCGTGAAGCCCTTCAGGTCGATGTTGGCCGCGTCCATGTGGGCGAAGAACTCCTTGCGCGGCTCTTCGCAGATATATCCGGCCGTCACCGCGATGGTCTTCAGCCCCGCCGCGTGACAGGCCCTGGCCGTATCCACCGCATATTCCAGGAAGATCACCGGATCGTTGTAGGTAAAGGCCACAGACCGCGACCCGGTGGCCTGGGCCATGCGCACGATGGTCTGTGGCGAGGCGATGCGCTGCACCACGTCCTCGCGCGAGGCCTTGGAGATGTGCCAGTTCTGGCAGAACTTGCAGGTCAGGTTGCACCCGGCGGTGCCGAAGGACAAAACCGGCGTGCCCGGCAGGAAGTGATAAAGCGGCTTTTTCTCCACCGGATCGACCGCGAAGCCGGATGAGCGGCCATAGGTGGTCAGCACCAGATCGCCCTTGTCATCGGCGGCGCGCACATAGCACAACCCCCGCTGCCCCGGCTTCATCCGGCACTTGCGCGGACACAGCTCGCAGACCACGCGGCCATCTTGCGCCTTTTTCCAGTAACGGGCCGCAACCCCCTTAATTTTCTCCTTTTTGCTCATATATGAAATGTAGGAACAAAGATGGAAAATGCAAGGAGGCCAGGAAATGTCCAATATCCGCCCCCCGGCCGTCGCCGGAACCTTCTATCCGGACGATCCGGCCGTGCTGCGCAACTATGTCGCCGCCGCCCTCGGCCAGGCGGCGCGCGAAACGCCACCAATCAAGGGCGTGCGCGCCATCGTTGCGCCGCATGCGGGCTATGTCTATTCCGGCCCCGTGGCCGCCCATGCCTTCGCCGCCATCGGCGATGACGCCGATATCCGCCGCATCGTGCTCATGGGGCCGGCCCATACCGTGCCGCTGAGCGGCATTGCCGCCCCCCGCTGGGATGCATTCGCCACCCCGCTGGGAACCGTTCCGGTGGATGTGAAGGCGCGCGCGAAAATCGCCCGCCTGCCTTTCGTCATGATCGACAACCGGCCCCATGCGCGCGAACACGCCCTGGAGGTGGAGCTGCCCTTCATCCAGACGCTTTTCCCCGGCGTGCCGGTGCTGCCCCTGGTCGTCGGCCAGACCGCGCCCGAAGACATCGCCCGGCTCATGGAGGAGCTGTGGGACGATCACACCCTGTTCGTCATTTCCTCCGATCTGTCCCATTACGAGCCCTATTCCAAGGCCCGCGCCCATGATGACGCCACCGCCCAGCACATCGCCGTGCTGGATGCTTCCGCCATCGGCCCCCATGATGCCTGCGGCGCTTATCCGCTCAGGGGCCTGCTGCTGGAGGCGCGCCGCCATGGCCTGAAGCCCATCTTGCTGGATTTGCGCAATTCCGGCGACACCGCCGGTGACAAGAGCCGCGTCGTCGGCTATGGCGCCTGGGCCTTCGCCTGAAAAGTCGCATGTGAAGTATTCACAACAGATTGAATACACAGCATTTTCTGGCATTCTGACAATCCGTGAATTGCAAGGTTCTGACAGATTTTCTGTCAGAACCTTGCAATTTACTTGGGGCCAAAAATGATGTCCTGCTGACGCCGGGCCGCCCCAAGTCAGCAGGACGCCTTGTTTTTCCTGAAGAAAAGTATTTCCAGCCTGCCAGGCAGGCTGGAAAACTTTTCTTCACGTCCGACTGAAAAGGGATAAGGTCCGCTCTGCCTCCCGCAAGGCAGAGAGGCGGCAGGTCACATCCCCAGCCGCGCCGCGCCGATGATCGGCCCGTGTTCATCCAGCTGCAACAGGGCCGCGCAGGTTTCCGCCCCGTTGATGAACAGCTCCGAGCGCGGCAGGGTGATGCTGACGGCCTTGCCATGCCACATGGCGGCCGGGACGATCTTGCGCACCACGTTGCAATAGGTCAGCTCCTTGCCGCGGTTTTCGCCCTTGGCGATCTTGACCTTGACCTCCTTCATGGCCGTGGCCACCCACAAGGTGGCCTCGCGGCCCTTCAGCTTGTCCGGCGCATCACCGGCCTTGACCTTCAGCATGGTTCCATCGTCGGTGATGGAGGTTTTCACATGCCGGCAGTCGCCTTCGCGCTTTTCCTTTTCGATCAGCGCCAGCACCTTTTCGCGCTTGTTGCCGATCACCGGATAGCGGCCATTGACAATCATCTGCGGGGTATAGACCCGCGCATCGCCGCGCGCCGCCGCATAGCGCTGCTGGCGGCGGGTGAAATCCGCCGAGGCCAGGGTGTCGCGCCAGCCCAGGTAATCCCAGTAATCGACATTGTAGGTCAGCGCCAGCACATCCTTGCGCCTGGCAAGCTCCAGCATGAAGGCATCGGCCGCAGGACAGGCATTGCACCCTTGCGAGGTGAAAAGCTCCACCACCACCAGATGCTCCTTGTGCTTGCCGCCCTCGTGCATCATGGCCCGCGCCGGCAGCGCCGGAAACAGGCTTCCCATCGCCAGAGAGCCCAGCAGGGCGCGGCGCGATATGGAGGTTTTGCGGGTCATGGCCGGATGATAATCCCGGAAAGCAGGTAAAGGCTACTCACGATGGGGTGAGAGCGGCGCGCCTCACACGAATGTGCGCGCCGCTCCCCTTGCGGTGATGGATCACGCCGCCGCCAGACGGCGCAGCATGTAGGAGAGAATGCCGTCGTTGCGGTAATAATCCAGCTCGTCGGCCGTATCGATGCGGCACAGCGCCGTGATCGTCCTTGCCGTCCCATCCGGAGAAACGAACCGCACTTCCATCTCCTGGCCCGGCCGCATGTCCGCGCCCAGCCCCAGGATGTCCACCGTCTCGGCCCCCGTCAGCCCCAGGCTCTTGCGGGTTTCGCCTCCCGTGAACTGCAAGGGCAGGATGCCCATGCCGATCAGGTTGGAACGGTGAATGCGCTCGAAGCTCTCGGCGATGGCCGCCCGCACCCCCAGCAGTTTTGGCCCCTTGGCCGCCCAGTCGCGCGATGAGCCGGTGCCATATTCCTTGCCCGCCACGACCACCATGGGCACGCCCTCCTGCTGGTAGCGCATGGCGGCATCGAAAATCGTCATGCGCTCGCCGGAGGGCCAATGCACCGTCCAGCCGCCGCGCACATCCGGCGTCATTTCGTTCTGCAGCCGGATATTGGCGAAGGTGCCGCGCATCATCACCTCGTGATTGCCGCGCCGCGAGCCATAGGAATTGAAGTCGCGCGGCGCGACCCCGTGCGCCTCCAGATAGTCTCCGGCCGGAGAGCCCTTGGCGATGGCCCCCGCCGGGGAGATGTGATCGGTGGTGATGGAATCGCCGAACAGGCCCAGGATGCGCGCCCCGGTGATGTCCTTCACCCGTGGAGCCTCCAGCGTCATGCCGTCGAAATAGGGCGGGCGGCGGATATAGGTGGAGGCCTCGTCCCACCGGTAGGTCTTGCCTCCTCCGGCATCGATGGCCCGCCATTCCTCGTCTCCGGCAAAGACATCCGAATATTTCTCCACGAAGGCCTCGCGCGTCACCGCCGAACGCACCGCGGCGCGGATCTCCTCGCGGCTGGGCCAGATGTCCTTCAGATAGACCAGCTCGCCATCCGCGCCCTTGCCCAGCGGGCCGTTCAGCACATCGCGCGACAGGTTCCCGGCCAGCGCATAGGCCACCACCAGCGGCGGCGAGGCCAGCCAGTTGGCCTTGACATGCGGATTGACCCGGCCCTCGAAATTGCGGTTGCCGGAAAGCACCGAACAGGCCACCAGATCGTTCTCCTCGATGGCTTTCGTGACAGGCTCCGCCAGCGGCCCGGAGTTGCCGATGCAGGTGGTGCAGCCATAGGCCACCACGCCAAAGCCCAGCGCCTCCAGATCGCCGAGCACCCCGGCCTTGCGCAGATATTCGCTGACCACCTGCGATCCCGGCGCCAGCGAGGTTTTCACCCACGGCTTGGGGCGCAGGCCTTTCGCCGCCGCCTTGCGCGCCAGCAGCCCGGCCGCCAGCATGACCGCCGGGTTCGAGGTATTGGTGCACGAGGTGATGGCGGCAATGACCACATCGCCATGCCCCAGCTGATAATCCGCACCGGGGGCATCAACCCGCCTGCCCATCTCCTCCGCCTTGCCGAACTCGCTGTCCATGGCCGCCGCGAAGGCCTTGGGCGCATCGGCCAGCCGCACCCGGTCCTGCGGCCGCTTGGGCCCGGCGATGGAGGGCTCGACGGTGGAAATGTCCAGGCTCAGGCACCTGGTGAACTCCGGCCTGGCCGTATCCGCCTCGCGGAACATCCCCTGGGCGCGCGCATAGGCCTCCACCAGGGCGATGTGCTCCTCCGGCCGGCCGGTGATGCGCAGATAATCCAGGGTTTCTTGCGAAACCGGGAAGAACCCGCAGGTTGCGCCATATTCCGGCGCCATGTTGGCGATCGTCGCCTGATCCTCCAAGGACAGATGATCCAGTCCGGGGCCGCAGAACTCCACGAACTTGCCCACCACCCCCTCGGCGCGCAGCATCTGCACGATGGTCAGCACCAGGTCGGTGGCCGTCACCCCCTCGGCCAGCTCACCGGTCAGCTCGAAGCCGATGACCTCCGGGATGAGCATGGAAACCGGCTGGCCGAGCATGACCGCCTCCGCCTCGATGCCGCCCACGCCCCAGCCGAGAACCCCCAGGCCATTGATCATGGTGGTGTGCGAATCGGTGCCCACCACCGTATCGGGGAAGGCCTGCGTGACATCGCCTTGCCGCCTTGTCCACACCGTCTTGCCCAGGAACTCCAGGTTCACCTGATGGCAGATGCCGGTCTCCGGCGGCACCACGGAGAAATTGTCGAAGGCCCCCTGGCCCCATTTCAGGAAGGTATAGCGCTCGCCATTGCGCTCGTATTCGCGCTTGCGGTTGTAGGCCAGGGCATCGGGCGTGCCGAACCTGTCGATCATCACCGAGTGATCGATCACCAGATCCACCGGCGAGAGCGGATTGATCTTTTCCGGATCGCTGTCCAGCGCCGCCATGGCATCGCGCATGGCCGCCAGATCCACCACCGCCGGAACGCCGGTGAAATCCTGCATCAGCACCCGTGCCGGGCGAAAGGCGATCTCGCGGCGGTTGGATGCGCCCTTGTCCTTCAGCCAACCGGTGACGGCGCGGATGTCATCGGCCGTGACCGTGCGCCCGTCCTCGTTGCGCAGCAGGTTTTCCAGCAGGATTTTCAGCGTCACCGGCAGGCGTGAAACCCCCGCAAGGCCGTTCTTTTCCGCCTGCTTGAGGGAAAAGATTTCATATGCGCCGCCCTGTGCCGTCAGGGTCGTGCGCGCGCCGAAGCTGTCGTTGCTCATGAAGAAACTCCTCGTGATGATCAGGCGCAAGGGGGCGGTGGAGAGCGCTCCAGGCGGCTGCGGCATCATGAGGAGTGCCTCATGGCGCGCCGGCCACCCGCCATGCTGCCGGGATGGGTTCGCACTGTCGTGATAGCAGAAAACCCCTGCCTTGCGCCATGACTACAATGGACGCAAGGCAGGCAGGGGGTTTTGCCATCCAAAAATCCGCTCTTGCGGGCCTTGAAAAACGCTTGCGCGTCCATCCTCACCCCCTGCCAACCCCAATCATGGGACACTACGGGTGGTTGGCAGGGGGTGAGGATGG
>JALSNA010000498.1 GCA_026987255.1 Hyphomicrobiales bacterium
CACGGCGTCTTCCACATGACCCTGACGGCCACCTCCACCGAGACGGCCAATGGCGATGCGGCCAGCGCCTCCGCTCCCATCACCATCACCACCGATGCCCAGGCCGACGCCCCCAATGTCTCCGGCGCGACCATTGGGGACGAGGACACCGCCATTGCCTTTGGCGCGGATATCGCCATTGCCAAGACCGATACCGACGGCTCCGAAAGCATCACCAGGGTGGGCATTGGCGATATTCCCGCCGGCGCCCATGTGACGATCACGGCTTCCGGCAATGCCACGGTGAGCGGTGATGATGCCAGCGGCTACACCATCACCGGCTCCGAGGCGGACATTCTGGCCACCCTGGCTGCGGCCACCATCACGCCCGCGGCCAACTCCGATGCCGATCTGTCCCTCTCGATCGATGTGACCACCACCGACGCTGATGGCTCCACCGCCACCGCCAGCCATGTCCACAATGTTGTGGTGCGCGCCGTCGCCGATGCGCCCGCCGCCACCGGCGGCAGCTACACCACGGACGAGGACACCGCCGTCGAACTGACCGGCATCGGTGGCAGCCTGGCCGATACCGATGGCTCGGAGACCATCAGCTACCGCATCACCGGCGTGCATGCCGGGGCATCGTTCCAGGATGCTTCGGGCAATGCCATTGGCACGGATCTCGGTGGCGGAATCTGGAGTTTCACCCCGGCCGAGGTTTCTGCCGGCATCCGCTACATGCCGCCCGCCCAGCTCGATGGCGACTTCCACATGATGCTGGAAGTCACAGCCACGGAAGCGGCCACCGGCGCGCAGGTGGCCACCAAGACGGTGACCACGACCATGCCCATCGATGTGCATGTCGATCCGGTCCTCGATGCGCCGGTGCTCAATTCCGGCACGACGGCAGTCAATGAGGATGCACTCATTCACCTGGGATCCGATATCGGCCTGACCCTGGCCGACACCGATGGCTCCCAGACCATGGAGATCACCCTGAGCGGCATCCCCGCCAGCGCCGTGGTGCAATATGGATCGCAGGCCGGCGTCACGGTGAGCAATCCAAATCCGGGCGAATATGTCATTTCCGGACCCGCGGCGGGCGCTCTGGCCGTGCTCGATACCCTCACGGTGCGCACTGTCACCCATGCCGATGCCGATTTCACGGTCAATGTCTCCGCCCAGACCACGGAGAACGGCCAGACGGTTACCGTCACCGGCACCCAGGATGTCAAAATCCATGCCGTGGCCGATGCGCCGTATCTCGAACCTGCCGCTGCCGCCCAGGGCGATGAGGACACCGCCATTTCCGTGCCCATCAAGGTGAGCCTGACCGATGCCGATGGTTCGGAGAAGCTCAATTACGTCGATGTCACCGGTGTGCCCGCTGGCGCCACCCTGGCCTGGGACACGAGCCTGCCCGGCACGGTGAGCGCCATTTCCGGCGGCTATCGTTTCGAGGGGTCGGAAAACGAGATCCAGGATCTTCTTGCCTCGCTGACCATCACCCCGCCGGCCAACTCCGGCGATGACATCACCCTCACCGCCACCGCCCAGACGGAGGAGACCAACCCCACCGAGGCCGGGGATATCGCCGTGGCCACCGCCTCCACCACCATTCAGGTGCCGGTGGATGTCGTTCCCGTGGCCGATCAGCCATCCGTGGAGGTGGGCGCGGGCACATTCTCCGGCGAGGAGGATGCCAATATCGCCCTCACCGGTTTTGGCGGCGGCCTGGCCGACACCGATGGTTCCGAAACCATCACCTACCGCATCACCAATGTGCCCGCTGGAGCATCCTTCTCCGCGGGGCATGACAATGGCGACGGCTCCTGGAGCTTCACCAAGGCGCAAATGGATGCCGGAATTTCCTTCCGCGGCCCTCTCAATCAGCATGGCAGCTACCAGATGACGCTGGAGTCCATCGCGACGGAAGGCGAAAACGGCGATGCCGCCACCAATTCCCAGACCTTCACCGTCACCGTGGATGCCCAGGCCGACCAGCCCGTCATTTCCGGCTCCTCCGTGACCGGCGAGGATACCGCCGTCCAGTTCGGTCAGAACATCTCGGTCTCGCTCTATGACACCGACGGCTCGGAATCCATCTCCGCCATCACCCTGACCATGCCTGCCGGCCTGACGCCCACCTACACGGCCCAGGGTGGGGCCAGCGTCACCGTCAATGGCGATTCCTACACCATCTCCGGCGGCTCCCAGGCCGATATCCAGGCCACCCTGGACAGCTTCGCCATCACGCCCGCGGCCAATGACGATGCCGACATCACGGTGCAGGTGCGCGCCGATACCGTGGATGCCGATGGCTCCACCAACACCCGCACGGTGGATCACGTCATCATGGTGCGCGCCGTGGCCGATGCGCCAACGGCGAGCGCCTCTGACACCACCGGCACCGAGGATGTCTGGTTCGCGCTCACCGGTCTGCAGGCCGGGGCCAGCGCCGATACCGACGGCTCGGAATCCATCTCCGCCGTCTTCACCGACATCCCCCCCGGCACCGAGGTGCGTGTCAATGGCGTCGCTGGCGCCACGGTCACCAGGCAGGGTGATGACTGGGTGATCACCGCCTCCGATCTGAACACTCTCAACGATGCCCTGAACGCCACCGAGATGAAGGGCCCGCAGCATTATTCGGGCAACCTGACCGGCACCTTCAAGGTGGTGTCCACCGAGGCGGCCACTGGCGCGCAGGTTTCCGTGCCCACCGCCGAGGCCACGGCCTCCTTCACCGTCGCCATAGAGGCGGTGGCCGATGCTCCGGTCATCGTCGTCACCCCTTCCGTGGCTGGCGCGGCCGGGGCCGAGGATACCCCCATCCCGCTGTCCATCAACGTGGACAATGTCGACAACGACGGCTCCGAATCCCTGGTCATCACCATTGGCAACGTGCCCACCGGCGCGGTCCTTTCCGCCGGAACCGACAATGGCGATGGCACCTGGACGCTGACCCCCGCCCAGCTTTCCGGCCTGACCATCACCGCGCCACACGATTCCAACGCGGATTTCCAGCTCACCGTGAGCGCCACCTCCACCGAGCAGTCCAACAATGACGTGGCCTCCAATTCGGCGACCCTCGATGTCCAGGTGATCGGCGTGGCCGATGCGCCCACCATCAGCGCCGATCCCATCACCTCCGCGGAGGATCAGCCCATCCAGCTTGGCCAGGCCATTCATGCCGCCCTGACCGACACCGATGGTTCAGAGACCCTCTCCTACGTGATTTCCGGGCTGCCCGCCGGCATCATGCCCTCCGTCGGCTCCTATATCGGCAATGGCGAATGGCAGGTGACGGCTGCCGACCTGCCCAATCTGACCATCCAGCCTCCGGCCAATTTCTCCGGCGATTACATCGCCCAGGTGGCGCCCGCCCTGTCGGTGCGCGCCGTGGCCCAGGAGAATGATGGTGACCAGACCTACACGGAAGTCATTCCGTCCATCACGATCATGCCGGCGGTTGATGCCGTCTCCCATGGCACTGTGGTCAAGGTTACCGAGGACAACGACATTCCGCTCTCCGGCCTGGCCTTGTCCGGCTTTGCCGATTCGGATGGTTCGGAAACGGCCATCAGCTACACCCTGGACTTCGGCAACATCGTGGCCGAGGCCCAGATCGGCGGCGTGGTCAATGATACGGCCGATTTCATCGCCAATTACGTCAATGGCGTTTTCACCGACAATGGCGACGGCACCATCACCGTGGCGGCCGCCGACATCGGTTCCATCAGCCTCAAGGCCGCGGCCTTCGCCGATTCCAACGTGGATTTCACCATCCCGGTGAGTGCCCGGCATCAGGATTCGGCCGGCAACATCTCGGTGGTAACGACGGAAAGCTACGATTACACCGTGGATCTTGCCGGTGATGCCGATACACCCACCGTCTTTGCCCAGTCGGTGAACGGCGCCGCCGGTGCGGTGCTCGATCTCAACCCCACCGACAGCGAGTTCGGCGGCGTCACCACCGACACCGACGCCGCCCTGGGCCGCGCCGATTCGGAGAGCATCTATTACATCGTCTCCGGCATTGGCGACAATCCGGATGTCACCTTGGCCTTCGTGGACATCACCACCGGCAATCCGGTGGGCCTGAACAACAACGACGGCACCTGGCTGCTGCATCCTTCCGATCTGGCCAATCTCGGCGTCAAGACCAGGGGCGGCAGCAATGGCACCGCCCATCTGACCCTGACCACCGTGGCCACGGAAAACGATGGCGACCGCGCCACCAACGCCACCACCTTCGATGTCACCGTGACACCGGGCAATGGCGGTGGCGACAGCGTCGATCCGCTGCCTCCGCAGGTGACCATCAACGCCATGAACACCAACGAGGATGGCGCCGTCACCTTCGATGTCACCGCCGAGGCCGATCCCAACGATCCCTCGCCCACTCCGCCCTCGGTCAATGTCATCATCCGCGGTATTCCCGCTGGTGCGCAAGTGACCGGAGCCACCTACAACCCGGTGAATGATACCTGGGTTGCCGATGCCGATACGGTGAATTCCGGAGCCATGTCGGTCACTCCGCCGAAGGATTTCTCCGGCACCATGAACATTACCCTGGAAGCGGTGGCCACCAACGATGATCTCAACTCGGCCTCCACCGGCATTCTCGATGCACCCATCGACGTGACCCCTGTGGCCGATGGCCCCGATGTCGCCGTGACCAGTCCCGCAGGCATCGAGGATGCGGCAATTCCCCTGGATATCTCCCTGGCCTTGCGTGACACCAATGGCGAGCAGAACGAGGTCATCGATGAGCCCATCGTCATCACCCTGGACAATGGTGCAAGCCTCAACCACGGGACGGACCAGGGCGGCGGCGTGTGGCACCTGACCCAGGCCGATCTGGACGGGCTGGCCATCATTCCGGCTGCCAACTGGCACGGCGATATTCATGTCTCCGTGGCCGCGAGCACGACGGAACCTGCCAATGGCGATCAGCAGACCACCACGGTGAACGCCACCGTGACCGTGGATGCCCTGGCCGATGCCCCCGCCGTGACCACCCAGGATGTCAGCGGCGATGAAGGAACGGTCATCGATCTGACCGGCCTGTCCGCCAATCTGGTGGACACCGATGGCTCCGAGGTGCTTTCGGTGAAGATTTCAGGTGTGCCGCATAATGCCATTCTCTCGGCCGGAACCAACAACGGCGATGGTTCCTGGACCATCGATCCGGCCGACCTGGCCAACCTGAGCATCCGTTTGCCGCGCAACTATTCAGGTGACCGGGTGCTCACCCTGCATGCCTTCTCGCTCGATGCCAACGGCACCACCGCCGAGACGGCGCAGGACTTCACCGTTCATGTCAATCCGGTGCCCGACAAGCTGCTCATGACCCTGCTGCCGCAAAGCGGCGACGAGGGCACGGACATTGCCCTGGACATGAATATCGTGCTGGGTGACAAGCGTGGCTATACCCAGGGCGAGAACCCGCCCGAAACCGCGGAAATCACCTTCTCCAACGTGCCTTCGGACGTGATTTTCCACAATCCTGCCGGCGGTGTTCTGACCGACAATCACGATGGCACATGGCATTTCTCCGGCACCAGGAACGAGGCCAACGCCCTGACCATCCTGTCCACCGGCACTGATGGCGATGTCACCATCGATGTCTCCGCCCAGGCCAACGACAATGGCGTTCTGGGCAATCCCAGGACGGGCTCCATCACCATCACCTTCAACAAGGTGGATGACCAGACACTGACGGGGACGAATGGGGACGATTCGCTCACCGGCGCGGCCGGCAATGATGTCATCCATGGCCTGGCGGGCAATGATGTCATGGATGGCGGCTCCGGCCATGATTCGCTCTATGGCGATGCCGGCATCGACATCATCTCCGGCGGCTATGGCAGCGACTGGATCTCCGGCGGTGATGGCAACGATACCCTCACCGGCGGCCAGGGGGCCGACAGTTTTGCCTATGCCAATGACGATATTGCCAATGGCGCGGTGGATTCGATCACCGATTTTTCCACCACGGATGGAGACGCCCTGGAGATCGCCGGCATTCTCAACGGCTACGATCCCCAGACAGATGCCCTGACCGATTACGTCAATCTGGTGGAAAGCAACGGCAACACCCTCGTGCAGGTGGATGTCAATGGCAATGGCAATTTCACCACGGACCTGGCTGTCCTGACCGGCGTGACCGGCCTGGATGTCGATACCATGGAGCAAAACGGCAACCTGGTCGCCGTCTGGCCGTTGTAATTGCACAAACCCCGGCCCGCCTCAGCACACTAAAAAAGGCTCGTGCCCCCGCCCGGACACCTCACCTATCCTCTGGGTGGCCGGGCGGGGGGCGCGGGCCGACGCGACGCGCCTCAGCGCACAAAAGAAGGCCCGCCCCCCGCCCGGACGCCTCACCTATCCTCTGGGTGGC
>JALSNA010000499.1 GCA_026987255.1 Hyphomicrobiales bacterium
GCGAATGCTGGCGCTCACGTTATTGGCCTATACTTCGGATGTCCATGGCGGTATCTATCTAATTGAGGAACCTGAAAATGGCATCCATCCTCGTGCCGTGGAAACCGTTTATCAAGCGCTGTCGTCAGTCTATGACGCTCAGGTGCTGATTGCTACGCATTCGCCGGTGATTCTTAGTATGGCAAATCTCAATGATTTACTGTGTTTTGCCCGTGACCCAAATGGGGCAACGGATGTCATTTCTGGAAATGAGCACCCAAGTCTAAAGAAGTGGAAAGGAACCCTTGATCTGTCGAGTTTGTTTGCGGCGGGGGTACTTGGATGACCCGATTGGTGTGTGTAGTGGCGGACAAGAATATTGAGGCCGCAGTGTCAGCCCTCCTTGAGTCTCGCCGGCCTGCACTGGGTTTACCGGACTTCTGCCTAAAGAAAATCGTGGTTCATCCAGGACGTGATCCAGGTTGCTACCACAAAGGAGCTGATTTCTTGAGGGGGTTAATGGGAACTGATGACTGCCGTGGGTTACTCGTTTTCGATCAGGATTGGCAGGGAAACCCGCACGCAACGGCAGTTGATACAGAAACGGCGGTTCAAGAACACTTTGCACGCCTCGGGATTGCCGGACGTGCAGAGGTTGTGGTTATTGAGCCGGAAATCGAGGCTTGGGTTTGGAGCAGCTCACCGCATGTTGGGCAAGTGCTTGGATGGGATGGCAATCACGCAACTTTACGTAATTGGCTCTCCGAACAAGGACTCTGGCCCGATGATGCCCCCAAGCCACCCGATCCGAAAGCGGCTGTAGAGGCGGTTTTGTCAAAACAGCGGATTCCGCGATCATCCGCGCTCTATCGTAAACTTGCCCAGAAAGTCAGCCTAAAAGGATGCCAAGATGCCGCCTTTCTACGGTTTCGGGAACTTTTGAGGCGTCAATTGGCAGAAAACAATCCTGACACACCCGTCCCTTATGGGCCTGGAATTACAGGTGGATCCCCGGGTCAGGATCGAGGATGACAGAGAGGGGGCAGCAGGGCGCATAAACAAACCGATTGCCAGAAGGGATCGTATCTCTTGGCGGGAAGCGGATGCAATCCCTTCCGGCAGCTCCTCCCCCGTCATGCCCGGGCGCAGACCCGGGCATCCAGACGAAGGCGGGCGCAAGAATGCGTGGCCCTGGATTGCCGGATCAAGTCCAGCAATGACGCGGAGAAGAGACTGCCGCCCTCGCGGAAAGGGGTTGCAATCCCCTCCCGGTGCCCCTCCCCCCTGCCGGAAGGGGATTGCATCCCCTTCCGGAACGTTTCAGGCCCTGGTGCCTTGCTGATGCGGGTGGAAACGTTCGGGAAGGAGTTGAAAACTGCTTCCCGCGAAGGCCCCCTCTTCAACGTCATTCCTGCGAAGAAAACTCCTTGGCGGGAAGCCTTTGCGGAGCTTGCAGACTTCAAGGATGCGCCACGGCAGGAAAAACGACCGCCAAAGGGCATTTCACCTCCGCATGGATTGCCGGATCAAGTCCGGCAATGACGCGGAGAGGGGGCTGCCACCCCCGCGGGAAAAGGGCATACACCCCTCCCGCGCCGCGTTGCCCGGCCCCGGCTCCATTTGCCCATTTTCCGGCGCGCTATCCGCTGCTCACGCAAGCTCCATGAGCAGGTCCTTGGCGTCCACGCCTTGCCCCGGATGGACGAGGATGCGCGCCACCTCGCCGTTTGTCTCCGCGTGGATGGCGGTTTCCATCTTCATCGCCTCCAGGGTGCACAGCACATCCCCCGCCTTGACCTTCTGCCCCTCCTTGACCGCGATGGTCGAGACCATGCCCGGCATGGGCGCGCCGATCTGCCCCGGATCGGCCGGATCGGCCTTCGGGTGCCGGTTCTCGTGCGCCTCCGATGCATGCACGGCCACCATGGCGGTGCGCGGCGTGCCGTTGAGCTCGAAAAAGACCTTGCAATAGCCCTCCTCGTCCTCCTCGCCCGTGGCCAGGTAGCGGACATGCAGGCTCTTGCCCTTTTCCAGCTCCACCGAAATTTCCTCCCCCGGCTGCATCCCGTAGAAGAAATTGAACGTCGGCAGCGCCGCCACCGGCCCGTCATCCTTGCGCTTGATGGCATACTCGGTGAACACCTTGGGATACATCAGGTAGCTGAACAGCTCCTCGCGCGAGACCTCGCGCCCCACCGCCTCTTCCGCCTTGCCCTTCTCCGCCTCCAGGTCGGCCGGCGCAAGACCGGCTCCGGGGCGGCCGGTGAGCGGCTTTTCGCCCTTCAGGATCTTCTCCTGCAGGGCCTTCGGCCAGCCCCCCGGCGGCTGGCCCAGCTCGCCGCGGAACATGGCCACCACCGAATCGGGAAAGGCGATCTCCTTGTCCGGATCGAGCACATCCTGCGGCGTCAACCCGGCGGAGACCATCATCAGCGCCATGTCGCCCACCACCTTCGACGACGGCGTGACCTTGACGATGTCGCCGAACATCCGGTTGACCTCGGCATACATCCGCGCCACCTCGTGCCAGCGGTCGGCCAGCCCCAGGGCCCGCGCCTGCTCCTTCAGATTGGTGAACTGCCCGCCCGGCATCTCGTGCAGGTAGACCTCCGAGGCCCCCGAGCGCAGATCGGATTCAAAGCCCGCATAGCGCGCCCGCACCGCCTCCCAGTAATCGGAGAACTCGCGGATGGTGGCCGGATCGAGCCCGCTGTCGCGTCCGGTGTTGCGCAGCGCCTCGACGATGGAGCCCAGGTTGGGCTGGCTGGTCAGCCCCGACATCGAATCCATCGCCGCATCGGCCGCATCAACCCCCGCCTCCGCCGCCGCCAGCACCGAGGCGGCGGAAATCCCGGAGGTGTCGTGGGTATGGAAATGCACCGGCAGGCCGGTCTCCTCCTTCAGCGCCTTGACCAGGACGCGCGCCGCCGCCGGCTTGAGCAGCCCGGCCATGTCCTTGATCCCCAGGATATGGGTGCCCGCCGCCTTCAGCTCGCGCGCCATCTTCACATAATAGTCCAGGTCATACTTGGGCCGCGCCGGATCGAGGATGTCGCCGGTGTAGCACACCACCGCCTCGCAGATCTTGCCGGTCTCCAGCACCGTCTCCATGGAGACCTTCATGTTCTCCACCCAGTTGAGCGAATCGAACACCCGGAACACGTCGATGCCGCTTTCCGCCGCCTGGCGCACGAAGCCCTGCACCACGTTGTCCGGATAGCTCGCATAGCCCACCGCGTTGGAGCCGCGCAAAAGCATCTGCAACAGCATGTTGGGCATGGCCTCGCGCAGCGCCCGCAGCCGCTCCCAGGGGCATTCGCGCAAGAAGCGCATGGCCACGTCGAAGGTCGCCCCGCCCCAGCATTCCATCGAGAACAGCCCCGGCAGCCGGTGCGCATAGGCCCTGGCCACCCGCGCCATGTCATGGCTGCGCATGCGCGTTGCCAGCAGCGACTGGTGCGCATCGCGCATCGAGGTATCGGTGAGCAGCAATCGCTTCTGCGCCAGCATCCATTGCGCCACCGCCTCCGGCCCCTGCGCATCGAGAATGGCCTTGGCCGTGCCCTCGCCCGGCGGCGCGCCGGCGCCGTGGTGCGGCACCTTGATCAGCGGCAGGTGCTCCTTGGGCCTTGCCCGCCCTTCCACCTCCGGGTTGCCGTTGACGATCACCCCGGCGAGAAAGTTGAGCAGCCGGGTGGCGCGGTCGCGCCGCCTGGGCAGATCGAACAGCTCCGGCGTTTCGTCGATGAAGCGCGTCGTGTAGGAGGCATCGCGGAACTTCGGATGATCCAGCAGGTTGAGCACGAAGGGAATGTTGGAGGCCACCCCGCGGATGCGGAACTCGCGCAAGCCCCGCTTCATGCGGTCGATGGCCTCGCCGGGCTCCTGCCCCCAGGCGGTGATCTTCACCAGCAGGCTGTCATAATAGCGGGTGATCACCGCCCCGTTGTAGGCCGTGCCGCCATCGAGCCGGATGCCAAAGCCCGACGCCGAGCGATAGGCCGAGATGCGCCCGTAATCGGGCACGAAATTGTTCAGCGGATCTTCCGTCGTCACCCGGCATTGCAGGGCATGGCCGTTGAGCGTGATGTGCGCCTGATCCGGCACGAAGCAGCTTTGCGATTCCCCGATCCTGGCCCCCTCGGCGATGCGAATCTGCGCCTTGACGATGTCGATGCCGGTGACCTCCTCGGTCACCGTATGCTCCACCTGGATGCGCGGGTTGACCTCGATGAAGTAGAACTCCCCCGTATCGGCGTCCATGAGGAATTCCACCGTCCCGGCGTTGACATAGCCCGCCGCCCGGCCGATCTTCAGCGCCGCCTCGCACAGACCGGCGCGCTGCGCATCGTCCAGATAGGGCGCCGGGGCGCGCTCCACCACCTTCTGATTGCGCCTTTGCACCGTGCAGTCGCGCTCGAACAGATGCACCAGGTTGCCGTGGGCATCGCCCAGAAGCTGCACCTCCACGTGCCGGGCGCGCTCCACCAGCTTTTCCAGGTAGACCTCGTCGTTGCCGAAGGCATTGGCGGCCTCGCGGCGGCCCTCCAGCACGTTGTGTTCCAGCTCCTCCGCCGAGCGGATGATGCGCATGCCGCGCCCGCCGCCGCCCCAGCTTGCCTTGAGCATCACCGGATAGCCCACCTCTTCGGCCATCCGGCGCACCTGTTCCATGTCATCGGGCAGCACCCCGGTGGCCGGCATGACCGGCGCGCCGGACTTCAAGGCCAGATCGCGCGCCGAGACCTTGTTGCCCAGGGATCGCATGACCGAAGGCGGCGGCCCCACCCAGATCAACCCGGCCTCCATCACCGCCTCGGCGAACTCGGGGCTCTCCGAGAGAAAGCCATATCCCGGATGCACCGCATCGGCCCCCGATTCGCGCGCCACCCTGAGAATCTCGCCGATGCTCAGATAGGCCTTCACCGGCCCCATCTCGTGACCGACCAGATAGGCCTCGTCGGACTTGAAGCGATGCAGGGAAAGCATGTCCTCGTCGGCATAGATGGCGACGGTGGCAATGCCCAGTTCGTTGGCCGCGCGCATGACGCGGATGGCGATTTCGCCGCGGTTGGCGACGAGCAGTTTGGTGATCTTGCCGGTGGCGGTCACGGGACAATCCTTCTTCTGTGGCCGTCTGACAGCCCTCCCCTGCCGGAATTCCCGCCAGGGACATCAAGGGGCCGCCATGTCTGTTCAGAAGCAAGGAAATAAAGGATTTCACCCCCGCAAGCCAGTGGCAAAAGGCATCACACCCCACCCATCCGGCCGGAAG
>JALSNA010000500.1 GCA_026987255.1 Hyphomicrobiales bacterium
TCGTTCCTGCTCCCGAAGGCGGCGCGAATCACTTCTCATGCGCCGCTGTGCATATTGGCATGCAAATTCGCCAAAAGCGCAACAAAAGGCAATGCGCCGCAAGAGCATTGCGCACACCTTGTGCACAACAAAAAACGGAACGCCCCTTGCAAAGGCATTCCGTTTTTTTGCGAAAACCGGATGGCTTGCGAAAGGCAGGTTCAGTAACGCCGCCAGCCCTGGCGCGGCCCTGCCTGGGAGCGCTCGTAGCTGTCCAGCAGGAAGGTGTTGAAATCGGCTTGCACCTTCTTGCTGACATAGATCTCCGCCTCGCGCCTGTCGGCTTCGGAGATGATCTTGTAGCGCCGCGAGTTGATCGGCGGCAGGCGCGTATGCCCCGGCTTGTAGGCAAATCCTTGCGGAATGAAACGCTCATCGGCCTGGGCCAGCCCGGCCAGGCCGCTGGCGAAAAGGCCGGTCAGGGCAAGTGCGGCGAATGTCTTCATCATCTTCCCGTATCTCCATTGATCGCAAGCGCCCGCCCAGCGGTCCGGCATGCATTTGAGTGCGTCCTTTCGGGTTTATAGCCCAGATTCTGCCCGCGATCACGCTAAATTTCCATTAACCGCCGCGCCGCTGTGGCCTTTTTCGCCAATTGCAGGCACAGCCCGCCCATGTTGCCAACAAAGCTCTTGAAATGCCCCCGGTCAGCAGGCATAAACGCCGGCGGAGAGGTGGCCGAGTGGCTGAAGGCGCTCCCCTGCTAAGGGAGTAAGCGGTTTATCCCGCTTCGAGGGTTCGAATCCCTTCCTCTCCGCCATTTTCCCCGCTAACGGAACACGGGCTAGGCGGCATGAGCCAGATCGGCCACAATTCGTCTGACGTCAAGGTGCGCATCGAGGTGCGCCTGTTCAATTCCCTGTCGCGCCACCTGGGCCCGCGCAGCAACATCCAGCACATGGAGTTCGACGCCGGCAGCACCATTGCCGACATCGTCGAGCGGCTGAAGCTCGACCCCGACAGGATTTTCTACATCCTGCGCAATGGCCGCGATGTGACCAGGGACCTGCACGGCCCGGTGGACACCAGCGCCTTTCTGGAGGATGGCGATGTCATCGCCCTCTCCGGCCCCGTTCCCTACAGCTTCGGCTATGGCGCCCCGGTGATGTGATCAGCCCCGGCAGGCTCCGGTTTCCTGCCCCTCGTGGATGGACAGATCCGTGATGGTGGGGGCTTTCCCGGTCAGCGGGTTGTCCGGGCTCCACGCCAGTTTGATCTTCATGAACTCCGTCTCCAGCGCGTCATAGAGCAACAGCCAACCGGCCAGCGAGGTTCTAAGG
>JALSNA010000501.1 GCA_026987255.1 Hyphomicrobiales bacterium
AACGCCTCGATTGGCGGCATGATCGGCAATCCGGAGTGATTCTGCGGCGGTTCTCGCGGGTTTCATTGTTGTCGTTGCCCCATGGCCGGGGCCTGGCGGCTTTTTTTGCGGTGTTTTCCCTCATGCAGGCACACGTCGCCCCTCAAGCCAGCACCATCGCTTCATGTTGTAGGCCATGTTGGCCAGCATGATTGCCGCCTCGGCGCGTTTGATCCCGATGGTGCGGATGAACAGTCCCATGCGCTCCTTCTGTTCGGCGAACACATGCTCGACGCGGGCGCGAATTTTCGATTTCGCTGCATTGCCCCGGGCCAGCGGCTTGGGCATCGGCCGGCCTTTCGGCTTCTTGTGGTGGATGCGGCTGACCTTGCCCGCCTTGTCGAGATATTCCTCGTTGGCCCTTGAGCGATAGGCCGTGTCCGCCCACACGCCGGAAGCCGTATTGTTCGGGTCGATCAGTCCCTCGCGCAGCCGCGCTCCATCATGGGCGGCGGCATCCGTCGTCAGGCCGCGGCGGATGATCCCGTGCCGCCGATCGATACTGATATGGCTCTTGTAGCCGAAGAAGGGGATGGCAATGTCGGGCTGGGCTTGCCCGTCCTGGCGCTCTCGCGCCTTGGCGAATTTCACAGTCCAACGCGCGTCCCGGTCCTTCTGGCGCAGCTTGTGCGGCTTGTCCTTCCATGCGGAAGGGATGCGCCCGGCCTTGATGTCGGCCTTTTCGGCGTCCGTGTTGCGCTGCTTCGGTGCCGCAACCAGCGTCGCATCCACGATCTGCCCGCCCATTGGCAGAAACCCGGCCGCATTGATCGCCGCATCCAGGCGGGAGAACAGTTTGTCCAGCGCCTTTGTTTCAATCAGCACCTCGCGGAAATCCCACAGGGTGTTCTCGTCCGGAACCGCATCGCCGGGGCCCAGCCCGCAGAACCGCATCCAGCTCAACCGGTCGCGCACAAGATAGGACGTTTGCGCTAGGGACAGACCATGCAGCGCCTGCAACACCAGCATCTTGAACTTCAACACCGGATCGTAAGGTGGCCGCCCACCAGGTCCGCGCCGTTTGCGACCGCGCCGCAACGCCCGCAGCAGAATGGGACGGAACATCTCGAAGTCCACCGTCGCAGCCAGCTTCTCCAGAGGATCCCCCTCCGCCGACAATTCCTCCAGACGCTGCTCGAAATCCCAGAACCCGCGCTGCCCCGTCATGCCCACACCTCCGGCGATTCATCTGTCCCTACCGGCAGAGTGAATCACATTCCGCCCGAAATGGCCAGTTTCCGGAGGTGTCCAGATTTTCTGTCAGAACCTTGCAATT
>JALSNA010000502.1 GCA_026987255.1 Hyphomicrobiales bacterium
TTTCCACCCCTTTGGCCGAGGGGATGCTGAGCAGGGCTGCCCCCAGGCGGGCATCCAGCCGCCGTGCCCAATGGACGTGGCTGCCCAGGCCGGGCGGCACGCCCACGGCAAACGCCTCGACCACCCCGCCCACCGTGTCGCGCGCCTGCATGGCGGCGCGAATTTCGGCGGCAAAGGCCTCGGCGGCCTGGGGCGTGGGGGCACGGGTCGCGTTTTCCTCCGCCTGACGGGCGCGCGCGTCCAGAGGCACCCCGTCCACCTCGGCCTCGACCTGGCCGATGGCGCGCACATAGCCACCGATGCGGATGCCGAACTGCGCCAGCAGGCGGCGGCAGACCGCGCCCACGGCGACGCGCGCCACAGTTTCCCGCGCCGAGGCGCGTTCCAGCGCCGGACGCAGGTCGGGGTAGCCGTATTTCAGCGTCGCGGTCAGGTCGGCGTGGCCGGGACGGGGCACGGTCATCGGCGGGATGGCCTTCCCGCGCCATTGTCCATGGTTGCGGTTGGGAATCCACAGCCCCAGCGGTGCGCCGGTGGTGCGGCCTTCCAGCACACCGCCCAGGATGTGCGCCCGGTCGCGCTCCAGTTTCATGCGCGGTCCCGCGCCCAATCCCTGTTGGCGGCGGGCCAGTTGGGCTGCAATCAGGTCTTCGTCCAGCGGCAGCCCGGCAGGCAGCCCTTCCAGCACCACGAGGTAGCCGGGGCCATGCGATTCGCCGGCGGTAAGGTAGGTCAACATGCGGCGGCTCCTGAGCACTTGATGGCTCCAGAGGCGAAGATCTCTCCTAACCCCCGCCCGAAAAGCGCATTTTGCGCTTTTCGGGCACCCCCTTCCCTCCCTTACTAAGGGAGGGAAGGGGGAAAGCCGCCGTCAGGCGGCTGGGGGATGGGTGAGATCGGCCTCGGCGCGGCAAAACACGGTAGCGTTGGCCATGATTGAAAAGCCCTGGCTCCTGAGGGTAGGCTCACGACGGCAGCGGCGGACGGCAACCCGTCCAGCGGGCAAAGGCCAAGGCGGCCTGGGCGACCAACATGCCCCAGCCGTTGGCGGCCCGAGCACCGGCGGCCCTGGCCTGGCGGATGAGGCGCGTTGCGGGCGGATTGTACACCAAATCGTACACCCACGGCGGGAGGGGCGCATCGGGCGGCCACGGGCTGGCGTCCTCATGGGGCGTCATGCCCAGCGGGGTGGCGTTGACCAGCAGGTCGGGGAGCGGGGTGGTGTGGCCGCGCGCTTCCCAGGGGACGGGGCGGCAGGCGTTTTCCGGCGCGGCACACAGGGTCTGGGCCTGGTCGAAGCGGCGGGCGCTCACGG
>JALSNA010000503.1 GCA_026987255.1 Hyphomicrobiales bacterium
GTCGTGGTCAGCAACGCCCTGCGCCTGAACCTCGCCGGGCGTGGCCTGAAGCACGCCTTTTCGCTTTCCGCCCGCGCGGATGAGGAAAGAGCCGGAAAAACGGACAGGAGACAGGCGGCATGAGGGTCCTGCTCTATCTCATTCCCATTGCCCTGTTTCTCGGCCTCATTGGCCTGGGGGCCTTCATCTGGTCGCTGAAATCCGGCCAGTATGAAGACCTCGACGGCGAGGCCCTGCGCATCCTCGATGACGATGACGACCGGCCAATGAAAGACTGATCCTGGCAGCTCTGCTTGCATTGCGGCCGGCAGAGCCTTTAAGGATATGGCCAGGCACGCCAGCCACCGAAAGGAGCCATCCATGACCATCATCGCCCCCTTTCGCGGTCTGCGCCCCGCAACCGGGCGCGCGGCGGATGTCTGCGCGCCGCCCTATGACGTGCTCGATTCCGCCGAGGCCCGGGAACGCGCCAGGGGCAGGCCATACAGCTTCCTGCACGTCTCCAGGCCGGAAATCGATCTGCCGCCGGACATCGAACCGCACGATCCAGCCGTATACGCCAAGGCGGCGGAAAACTTTCGCGCCATGATCGAACAGGGCGTGCTGGTGCGCGAGGACAAACCCGTCTTCTACGCCTACCGCCTGAACTGGCGCGATCATCAGCAGACCGGCTTCATCGCCGCCGCCTCCGTGGCCGCCTATGATGCCAACCGCATCCGCAAACACGAGCACACCCGCCCGGTGAAGGAAGACGACAGGGTGCGCCAGATCGAGGCCGTGGGCGCCCATACCGGCCCGGTCATGCTCGCTGTGCCCGATTCGCAAGCCATCGAGGAGCTGCTGGCGCAGGCCGCCCAAGGCACCCCGGACATGGATGTGACCGCCGATGACGGCATCCGCCATCGCGTCTGGATCGTTGACGATGACAACATGATCAACCGCATCACCCAGGCCTTCGAGGCGTGCGATGCCCTCTATATCGCCGATGGCCATCACCGCTCGGCCGCCGCCTCCCGGGTCTGCGCGGCGCGCGCCAGGCGCGAACCTGGGAACCAGGGCGCTCCCTGGCGGCGCTTCCTGTCGGTGATCTTTCCGGCCCGGCAGATGAAGATCCTCGATTACAACCGCGTGGTGCGCGACCTGAACGGCCTGGACGAGACTGCCTTCTTGCAGGCTGTGGCCAAGGTCTTTTCCGTCAGCGAAAGCCCAGTGCCCGTGCGCCCCGATGGACGCGGAATTTATGGCATGTATCTCGCTGACAAGTGGTACCGGCTAAAAGCCCCGGGCGAACTGACCGGCAGCGCCGATCCGGT
>JALSNA010000504.1 GCA_026987255.1 Hyphomicrobiales bacterium
GGGCAAGATTTCCATCTCCTCGCCCATCGCGCGGGCGCTGATCGGCAAGAAGGTGGGCGACTCGGTGGAGGTCAACACCCCCGGCGGCGGCAAGTCCTACGAGATTCTCTCGGTGAGCTACAAATAGCCACGCCGCCTTTCGCGTCAATTCAGGAGCCCGGCGGAATCTCCGCCGGGTTTTTTGTTTGTGTCCGCGGGTGCAAGATGAACGGAAAATGAACCTGACGCTCACTCCTGCTTCAGAAAACTTGTGATAGAATATTACTATATGATGGGCTGAGGGGGCTTCCTGACGTAAGGAGGTCACCATGACTGGAGCACTTCGCAAAATTGCCATGCTGGCCGCCGTGGCCGCCCTGCCGCTTCTGTTTGCCGGGCCATCGCAAGCGGCGCAAAAGATGCATGTTCTGCCCGGCGTGAAGGGTTACAACTTCAATGCCTCGCCGGGCAAGCTGCGCCGGCTGTGCAAGACCCGCTGGGGCGGGCGCTACTGGCGGGTGGGGGCCTATTACGGCTGTGACAATGTCAAGACCCAGTGGTGGTTCTATCGCATCAAGTGCCTGGTATCCAAGGCGCATTCGAAATACGAAAGCTGCGTCATCACGCGGGTGGAAAATCCACGCGACAATGACACGCCGCTGACGCACCGCAGAGGACAGGATTGATGACAAAAAACCCGGCCTCATGGCCGGGTTTTGAAATCCATTGCAAAAGCCATCTCAAGCGCGCTTGCGGCGCTCTGATGGCTGCTGGTAGGCCATGCGGGCATGGGCCTCGCAATAGGGCGAGCCGGTGGGGGCTTGACAGCCGCAATAGGCGAAATCCTCCTCGCCCGGATCGCCGATGGGCCAGCGGCAGGTGCTGTGGGTCAGTTCCATGATGTTGGTGATCCTGCCCCTTTGCGGGGTTTCCACCACGGCCGCCACCGCCGGCCTGACCCTGGGCGCGGGAGCGGGAGTGGCCTCTTCCCTGGCCTTGAGCGCCGTGGCGCCGCGGCTGGCGGGACGGGAAGCGGTGCTGGCCCTGGGCTTGGGAGCTGCGGGTTTCTTTCTGGCCGCAGTCCCATGGGCCGGGGCGCGTCCCGAAAGCCGCAGGCGGTGAATCTTGCCGATGACGGCATTGCGCGTCACGCCGCCCAGTTCGCGGGCGATTTCCGCCGCGCTCAAGCCCTCCTTCCACAACCGGGTGAGGATTTCCACCCGCTCTTCCGTCCAGCCGGGTTTTTTCTTCTGTTGCGCATCCATGGTACCGCCTTTCAAGAATCCTTGCCCCTGCGCTGGCGCATCCAAAGGTGCGCCAGACGCTGTTTTCA
>JALSNA010000505.1 GCA_026987255.1 Hyphomicrobiales bacterium
CAGGCCTCATACAATCCGGTGAAATCATGCGGACCAGGCAGGGAGCAGCCATATTTCCTGTAATGGCCGATGAGATTGAGCGCCTCCCTGGCGTCAAGGCGGCAAGTCGTCTGCTTCTGCGCCGAAGGCGCGCGCCGCCGCGCCGGCACGGGGGGATTGCGCCGGTTGGCCAGACAGGCCTCGCCCTCGGCCTCCAGATTGGCCAGCGCCTGCCTGGCCTGCATAGCGGAGACGCGCTTGCAATAGGCATAGTTGGGGGTGAACCCGCGCGGCGCCGACAGCCGGCAGCCACGCCGGGCATAGCGGTTGTAGACCTCCACCACCCGGTTGGCATAATCCCGGCAGCGGTCCGCCATGTTGGGCGGCGGGCCCGGGTTGGGCCGGCGCGGCTTGATGACCGTCAGCTTCGGGCACCGCGCCAGCATCCTGTTGCGGATGCGCGTCTCGCGATCGGCCACCTTGCGCGGCACGAACTGGCACCACAGACGGTGCCCGCCCCGGTTCAAATGCCAGCGCTTGCCCCTGTAGCCACAATTGCGCCGGATGTTCTCCCGTTGCTGCCAAACCGCCGTGTTGGCATAACGGGCGCAAAACCCGGCCTGCGCCTGTGGCAGGGGGGCGAAAGCCAGAAAGGAAAGGGAAAGGGAAAGAAACGAAACAGTGCGGATGCCATGATGGGCCATGAATCCCTCCGTCGGGTCACGCCCCTCTCGCAAGTGACACTAACAATTACTTCATGCCGCTGGCAAGTCCCAAATCACCCCGGTTTCCTGACCGGGGGCCTGCCGTGGGCGCCTGCAAATGGCGAAAGACACACAATCACCGCCGTATCATTCCCCGATACGCACCCAGTGGTCGTCTATCAGCCGCTCTTGCGGCATGAAACGCTCCTTGTAATGCATCTTGCGTGAGCCGGGCACCCAGTATCCGAGATAGACATAAGGAAGGCCCATCTTGCGCGCCCGCTCCACGTGCTCCAGGATCATGTAGGTGCCCAGGGAGCGGTTCGGCTTTGACGGATCGTAGAAGGAGTAGATCATCGACAGCCCGTCGTCATGCACATCGGTCAGCGCACAGGCCAAAAGTGCGCCCTCGCCGGAGCCATCCAGCAGTGAGCCGTGGCTGCGATAGGCGACCAGGCGGGTATCGACAAAGGATTCCTCCACCATGGCGGCGAAGTCCAGCGCTGTCATGCCGGCCATGGAGCCATCCGCATGACGGCTGTTGATGTAGTCGCTGAACAGGGCAAAATAGTCCTGCGTGGCCCGCGGCGGGACGAACCGGCCTTGCAGGTCGCCGTTGCGCCGCCAG
>JALSNA010000506.1 GCA_026987255.1 Hyphomicrobiales bacterium
GGATACGGTGAAGTTGATGCAAGGCCTGCTGCGCAAGGCTTATGGGATTTGATGGCGCTCACGGCAGATTTTTTGCCCGCTGGGCAAAAAATGCCTCCGGGGTCTTTGGTGCGTGCAGCCTGACATGGGCTGCACTCATGGCGGCCTGACCGGCCGGGGCGCTTGTCGCGGCCTTGGCTGCGGGCGCGGGTGGAGGCGATGGAACGTTCGCCTGGGATGGATATGGTAAGATTAAGAGCAAGGGCTTTTGCGACCTGAAAAAACAAGGAGATCAGATCATGGCCAATGAAGGATATCACGAGCCGGTTGCGGAATTGAAACCCGAAACGCGGGACATGCACCGGGCCATCGTTTCGCTCATGGAGGAGCTGGAGGCGGTGGACTGGTACAACCAGCGCATGGATGCGTGCACGGACGAGGAGCTGCGCGCCGTGCTCAAGCACAACCGCGACGAGGAAAAGGAGCATGCCGCCATGGTGCTGGAGTGGATCCGGCGGCGCGATCCTGTCTTCGACAAGGAGCTGCGCGACTGGCTGTTCACGGACAAGCCCTTGAGCCATGGCCACGGCCATGATTGAACACTGCCGCAAAAGGATACCAGGAGCATGAATGCAATGGCGCATCTGACACGCGAGGATCTGCTCTCCTTGGAGAAATACGCCGAAGTTCGCGACGATTTCCGCCGCAAGGTCATGGATCACAAGAAGGCCCGGGCGCTGCCCCTGGGCCCCAACGCCACCCTCTATTTCGAGGACGCCCTGACCATGCAATACCAGATCCAGGAGATGCTGCGCATCGAGCGCACCTTCGAGCCGGCGGGCATCCAGGAGGAACTCGATGTCTACAATCCGCTCATCCCCGACGGCTCGAACTGGAAGGCCACCTTCATGATCGAATACGAGGACGTGGAGGAGCGTCAGCGCAAGCTGGCCGAGCTCACCGGCATCGAGGACAAGGTCTGGGTGCAGGTGGGCGAAAACCCCAAGGTCTACGCCATCGCCAACGAGGATCTGGAGCGCACCACGGCGGAAAAGACATCCTCGGTGCATTTCCTGCGCTTCGAGCTGGATGAAAAAATGGCCGCGGATGCAAAATCAGGTCTTGCCATTCGCGCCGGGATTGACCATCCTGCCTATAAATGCGAAACAACCGCACCAGAGGAGGTGCGCGCCTCCCTGGTCAAGGATCTCGCCTGAGAGTTCGCCCCCGGTCTTTCAGGCGGGCAAAGAGCCCCGGTCCCATCTGGAACCGGGGCTCATTTCTTGCCCCGTCACCCCCGGCCTGGCCATGTCCGCGCTGCGGGAGGC
>JALSNA010000507.1 GCA_026987255.1 Hyphomicrobiales bacterium
TAATGGATCATGACGGATTACGCAACCTGTTGTCTGGAAATTCTGATTTGGCGTGATCAGGCATCCTGGCATTTCCATTTGATGTAGGCCTTCGTGTCAACGGCCCAGCGTTCGTCGATCTCGACGAGCACGGCGCTGACGAGGCGTTCCAGTGATTCTTCGTTCGGAAACACTCTGACCTTGACGGTGCGGCGTTTGAGCTCCTGCTGGATGGCGCGCTCTATGGGGTTTGAGGTACGCAAGCGGCGGCGATGGTGGCCGGGCAAAGCAAAAACCGTCAGGCCCTCGGGCACGTTTTCCTCCAGCCATTCGGCCAGCTTCGGGGCCGCGTCGCGGTAGCTGGTGACAAGATCGCTCAAGGCGGTCTCCGCCTTGGGCAGGTCAGGGGCGTTCCAGATCGCGCGCAGCTCGGTGCCAATGCGTTTGCGGATGGTGGCATTCGGGGCGTGATGGATGGCATTTTGGGCCAAGTGGAACTGGCAGCGCTGCCATTTGGCGCCACCCAGCACGGCCCGGCGCGCCGCACGCAGGCCGCTGTGGTCGTCAGAGACGACATATTCCACCCCGCGCAGGCCGCGCGCCTGCAGGCTCTCCAGAAAGGCGCGCCAGTGGACCTCGGCCTCGGACAGGGCCACCGAGACGCCCAGCACCCGGCGCCGCGCGTCCGGGCCGATACCGATGGCCGAAAGCACGGCGGCATCACGAACCACGCCGCCGATGCGCACCTTCTCGTAACGGGCATCGAGGAAGAGATAGCGGACTTCCCCGAGGGGGCGGTTGCGCCAGGCCTCCAACTCCTCGTCCAACAGCCTGGTGGCACGGCTGACCTGTGAAGACGACAGGCTCTCGATGCCGAACTGGCGCATCACCGCCTCGGCCTCGCGGGTGGAGACGCCCTTTATATACATCTCGGCCACTGCCAGCATCACCGCCCGCACAGACCGGCGGCCGCGCTCCAGCGATTGCGGGTAGAAGGGCTCGCCCTCATGCCCGGCGCTCTTGGGTACCTGCACCGTGACCGTGCCGGCCGGCGTGTCGATGCGCTTGGGCTTGGAGCCGTTGGCATAACCCCGCCGGCTGGTCGTGCGCTCGTAATGGCCCGCGCCGAGAAAGCGCTCGCGCTCGATCCGCATCGCCAATTCGAACATCCGGGCGAAAACATTCGCCATGTCATCCGCCCCATGTTCGATCAGCTGTTCCAAGATGCCCTCAAATCCTGTACCTTGTTGTCTGTCCATTTCCGGTCCTCCACGGTTGGTTTTGCGACTCCATGGAATACCAGAATGGACCGCCGCCC
>JALSNA010000508.1 GCA_026987255.1 Hyphomicrobiales bacterium
ATCGGCGCGCGGCGCTTGCAGACGGTCATGGAGCGGGTGCTGGAGGAGGTCAGCTTCACCGCCCCGGAATGCCATGATGTCACCATCCAGATCACTGCCGCCTATGTCGAGGAGCGCATCGGCGATCTGGCCCGCGACCAGGACCTGTCGCGCTACATCCTGTGATGCCACGCGGGATTTGCAGATTTGCAATTGAGCGTGGTTTTCCCATATGTCACTTGGCAAGGGCTTTGCGGCCTTGCCACAATTTGCCCCGGTTCGGGGGCTAGATCACCAGGAGGATCAGCAAACAGGACATGAGCAAGAAGATGCCGACAATCGCCCTGGTGGATGATGACCGCAACATTCTGACCTCCGTCTCCATGGCCCTGGAGGCGGAAGGCTACCGCACCAACACCTATACCGATGGCGTGGCCGCCCTGGAGGGGTTGCAGAACAATCCGCCGGACATAGCCATTTTCGATATCAAGATGCCGCGCATGGACGGCATGGAGCTGTTGCGCCGCCTGCGCCAGAAGTCCTCCCTGCCGGTGATTTTCCTCACCTCCAAGGACGATGAAATCGACGAGCTGTTCGGCCTCAAGATGGGCGCCGACGACTATATCCGCAAGCCCTTCTCGCAGCGGCTGCTGGTGGAGCGCGTCAAGGCCATCTTGCGCCGCGCCCAGCCACGCGATGCCGAATCGGCCGATACCGGATCGTCACGCGTCATCGAGCGCGGCAAGCTGGTCATGGACGCCGACCGCCACGCCTGCACCTGGGATGGCAAGCCGGTCACCCTGACGGTGACGGAGTTTCTCATCCTGCAGGCCCTGGCGCAACGTCCCGGCATCGTGAAATCGCGCGATGCGCTGATGGACGCCGCCTATGACGACCAGGTCTATGTGGACGACCGCACCATCGATTCCCACATCAAGCGCCTGCGCAAGAAATTCAAGGCCGTCGATGCCGATTTCAATGCCATCGAAACCCTTTATGGCATAGGATACCGGTTCCGGGAGGAATGACCCCTCCGCGGGCCGAAGCGGACTTGCTGCATGGACATGGGAGCCAAAATCACCCCGCCTGACGAGACTTCCGCGCCCCGGCATGCGGCGCAGGAGCGCTCCGGCGCGTCCGCGTCCCGCCCCCAGCCTCCCGGCGGCGGCAACGAGGCGGAGGAGAACACGCGCACCCCCCTGGGCTGGCTGGCGCGGCTGCGTCCCACCTCGCTGGTGGCGCGCATCATCCTCATCAATCTGGCCGGTCTGATCATTCTCGTCGGCGGCATTCTCTATTTCAACAAGTCGCGCGAAAGCCTCATCGATGCGCGCGTGCAGTCGCTCATGACCCAGGCCCACATCATGGCCGCCGCCGTGGCCTCCTCGGCGAGCATCGACACCGGCGAGATCACCATCGACCCGGACAAGCTCATGGATGCGGCCAATGACGATGCCAATCCCTTGGAAAACTTCTCGCAGCTGGACTTTCTGATCCGCCCCGAGCAGGCCGGCCCCATCCTGCGCCGCCTGGTGAAATCCACCAGCACCATCGCCCGCATCTATGACCGCGAAGGGCTGCTCACCGTCGATTCGCGCCACCTTTATGGCTATGGCGGCATCCTCAGGCTCGATCTGCCACCGCTGGACAAGCCGGAAGACAACATCCTCAAGCGCTGGTGGCACAGGTTCTACAAGTGGCTCTTTTCCAACAAATACCCGGTGCAGAAGCCCTACGGGCTGGAGAACGGGCGCGAGTTTCCGGAGGTCACTGCGGCCCTCAATGGCGCCTCGGTCTCCGTGGTGCGGGTCAACAAGAAAGGCAAGATCATCGTCACCGTGGCGGTGCCCATCCAGCGTTACAAGGCGGTGCTGGGGGCCCTGGTGCTCTCCACCAGGGGCGGCGAGATCGACAAGGTCCTGCAATCGGAGCGCCGCATCGTCTTTTTCACCTTCCTGTTTGCCGGGCTGGTGGCGGTGCTGCTTTCGGTCTCCCTGGCCAGCCAGATCGCCGAGCCCATCCGCCGCCTGGCGGGCGCGGCCGAGAAGGTGCGCCGCGGCGTCGACAACCGGGTCGAGATTCCCGACTTTACCCACCGCGAGGACGAGATCGGCCATCTCTCCGGGGCGCTGCGCGACATGACGCGGACTCTCTACAACAGGATAGACGCCATCGAGGCCTTTGCCGCCGATGTCGCCCATGAGCTGAAAAATCCGCTGACCTCCCTGCGCTCGGCGGTGGAGACCCTGCGCGTGGCGCGCACCGAAGAGCAACGCGAGCGGCTGGTGCATATCGTCACCGAGGACGTGCGCCGCCTGGACCGGCTGATTTCGGACATTTCCGATGCCTCGCGCCTGGATGCCGAGCTGGCGCGCTCGCAGGCAAAACCGGTGGACATGGCCAGGCTGCTGGAGACCCTGGTGTCGCTGGCCAACGAGACGGCGCGCGAAACGGATGCCCGCGTCGAGCTGCATATCGAGCCGCCCGCCAATGGCGGCTTGCGCAAACAGGCCTGGAAGGTCATGGGCCATGACAACCGGCTGGCCCAGGTTGTGCAGAACCTGCTGGCCAATGCGCGCTCCTTCTCGCCGCCCGATGGCGTGGTGCGCGTCACCTTGCGCCGCAAGGGGCAGTTCGTGGAGTTCATGGTGGAGGATGAAGGCCCCGGAATCAGCGGCGGGGATTTCGAGCGCATCTTCAAGCGCTTCTATACCGACCGGCCGCCGGAGCACTTTGGCGAGAACTCCGGTCTTGGGCTGTCCATATCGCGCCAGATCGTCGAGGCCCACGGCGGGCGCATCCGGGCGGAAAACCGCCTGGGCGAGCCCGGCCCGGACGGCCGCCGCGAGACGCTTGGCGCGCGCTTCATCGTGCGCATTCCCGCCCTGGGGCGCAACCTGCGCCAGCCCCGCCAGGCGCGCGAGGACAAGGGGGCATGAGCCGCACAAGCCTGCATGCCACCTGCATCGCCACCAATGGAGCCGGCATTCTGCTCATGGGCGCGCCCGGCAGCGGCAAATCATCGCTGGCCCTGGCGATGATGGACACCGCCGGTTCGGGATGCGCGCAAGAGCCCATGCACACCTCCCTGGTGGCCGATGACCGGGTGATCGTGGAATGGCGCGATGGCCGGCTTGTGGCGCGCCCGCCGCTGGCCCTGGCCGGATTGCTGGAGATCCGCGGCCTTGGCCCGGTCAGGGTGCGGCATGCGCAATCGGCCGTCCTGCATCTGGCGGTGCGGCTGGTTCCATCGCCGGAAATCGAACGGCTGCCCGATGAGGAAATCTTCACCATTGCCGGGCATGATCTGCCCATGATCCGGCTCGATCCCTTCACCCCCTTTGCCTGTGCGCGGCTGCGTGCCGCCGTGATCACGCTTTGCCGGGGGAGCTGCGCATGATTGGCTTCCTTTTCCGCAACCTGCCCATGCCGCCCATCCCCCGGCCGAAGGCCCATGCCCTGATGGCCTGGCTGCTGGCCATGGCGGTGTTTGCGGCAGCGCCGGAGCGCGCCCGGAGCGCGCCCGATCTGCAAGGGGCCAAGCAGAAAGAGCTGGAGGATGTGCGCCAGAGCATGACGCAGGCGCAAAGACGCAAGAAGGCCCTGGAAAGCGAAAGGGCCGCCCTGGCGAAGGAGGCCGAAGGCATCACCACCCGCCTGGTGGAGATGGCGGCGCGCATCCAGTCCCTGGAGACCTTGCTGGATGAAAACGAAAGGCGCATTGGTGAGCTGAAGAGCCGCAAGGCGGCCCTGCAGGCCTTGTTGCGCATGAACCGCACGGCCATTGCCGAATTGCTGGCGGGACTGCAGAAGCTGCGCCGCGATCCGCCGCCGCCCTTCGTCACCGCGCCCGATGATGTGCTCCTTGCGGTGCGTGGCTCTATGCTGCTGTCGGCCGCGGTGCCGGTGGTGGATGCGCGCGCCGCAAGGCTGCTGAGCAGCTTGCGCCGCCTGGAGCTGGTGCGCGGCAAGTTGCAGGCCGAGCAGAAGGAAAAGCGCCGCCTGATTGCCCATCTGGAGCAATCGCGCGCCGGCATGAAGGAGCTTCTGGCCCGCAAGCGCCGCCTGCTGGAGGCCGCCGATGTCCGCCTGCGGGCAGAAGCGCGCCGTCTGGAAGCCCTGGCCGACAAGGCGCGCACCCTGGGCGAGCTGATCGCGGCATTGCGCAAGGAGGAAAAGCGCCGCAAGGAGGCCGAACGCATGCGCGCGGAAGAAGAGCGAAAACGCCTCGAAGCGCAGAAAAAGGCAGCCGAAAAGGCCGGCAAGCCCGCACCGGAAAAGCCGCCCCGTCCCGCCATGCAAAAACCGCGCGTGGCCTTCACCAGCCTCAAGGGCCGCCTGCCGTGGCCCGCCCAGGGGCGCAAGCTGCTGGGCTTTGGCGAGAAAATGGGCCTCGATTCGCGCTCCCAGGGGATTTATGTCTCCACCCGCCCGGCCGCATCGGTCATCGCTCCGGCCGATGCCCGCGTGGAGGTGGCGCGGCCTTTCCGCTCCTATGGAGAACTTTTAATATTGGATGCCGGCCAGGGCTATCGTATATTGCTGGCAGGATTGCATGAAACATCGGTGCGCGCCGGAGATTTCGTGCGCGCCGGCGAGCCGGTCGGCGAGATGGGATCAAGCCCTGCTCCGGCAACCGTGACAAGCAGCCGTATGGATAAGACACGCCCCATCCTTTATATGGAACTGAGAAAAAACGGACGGCCCGTGGACGCCACCTCCTGGTGGCTTGGCGCCCGTCAGGAGGCAAACCGCAAATGAAGCTGAACAAATTCGCCCGCTCCCTTTCCCTCATCGCCCTTGGCGCCATCATGAGCGCCGGGCTGTGGCATGCGCTCAACGCCGCATCGGCGGGCAATGACAACGTCAAGGTCTACAAGCAGCTGGATCTGTTCGGCGATGTCTTCGACCGGGTGCGCAGCGATTATGTGGAAAAGCCCGATGAGGAAAAGCTGGTGGAGGCGGCCATCAACGGCATGCTGACCTCGCTCGATCCGCATTCGAGCTACCTCAACCCCAAGAACTTCAAGAACATGCAGGTGCAGACGCGCGGCGAGTTCGGCGGGCTGGGCATCGAGGTGACGATGGAAAAGGGCGTCGTCAAGGTGGTCTCGCCCATCGACGACACCCCCGCCGCCAAGGCCGGCGTGCAGGCGGGCGATCTGATCATCAAGCTGGATGGCAAACCGGTGCGCGGCCTGACCCTCAACCAGGCGGTGGACAAGATGCGCGGCAAGGTGGGCGAGCCCATCGTCATCACGGTGCTGCGCAAGGGCGTCAAGGAGCCCTTCGACATCAAGATCATCCGCGACATCATCCGCATCCGCTCGGTCAAGCACTCCATCGAGGGCGGCGACATCGGCTATATCCGCATCACATCCTTCAACGAGCAGACCCAGCCGGGGCTGGAGAAGGCGATCAAGGACATCCAGAAAAAGCTCGGCGGCAAGGTCAAGGGCTATATCATCGATCTGCGCAACAATCCCGGCGGCCTGCTGGATCAGGCCATCTCCGTCTCCGATACCTTCCTGGAGCATGGCGAGGTGGTCTCCACCCGCGGGCGCATCGAATCCGACCGCTGGAACGCCACGCCGGGCGATCTGACCGGTGGCAAGCCGGTGGTGGTGCTGGTCAATGGCGGCTCGGCCTCGGCTTCCGAGATCGTCTCCGGCGCCTTGCAGGATCACAAGCGCGCCACCATCATAGGCACCCGCACCTTCGGCAAGGGCTCGGTGCAGACCATCATTCCGCTGGGCGCGCATGGCGGCGCCATCCGCCTGACCACGGCGCGCTACTACACGCCCAAGGGCCGCTCCATCCAGGCCAAGGGCATCACCCCGGATTATGTCATCGAGGAAGAGCTGCCAGAAGAGCTCAAGGCCAAGGCCGAGCAGCTCAAGACCCGTGGCGAGGCCTCCCTGCGCGGCCATCTGAAGAACGACAAGCTGAAGGGCAAGGAAGGCTCCGGCTCGTCGGCCTACGTGGCCAAGGACAAGGCCAAGGACACGCAATTGCAGGCCGCCATCAAGTTCCTGCATGGCCAGAACATCGCCATGATGGTCAAGAAACCGGCCAAGCCAGCCGCCGAGGCGAAGCAGAAAAGGGCTGAAAAACCGGCCGGCGCGCCCGCCGCAAAGGACAACAAGGCGCAAAAGGCTCCCAACTGAACAGGGATTTTCACGGGGAAGACTTCACAGTCGGACGTGAAGAAAAGTTTTCCAGCCTGCCTGGCAGGCTGGAAATACTTTTCTTCAGGAAAAACAAGGCGTCCTGCTGACTTGGGGCGGCCCGGCGTCAGCAGGACATCATTTTTGGCCCCAA
>JALSNA010000509.1 GCA_026987255.1 Hyphomicrobiales bacterium
AAAAAACGGCCCGGAATGAACCGGGCCGTCCTTGATGTGCGATGGTGCTGCCGCGCGGCGTCAAAGAGCCGCCGGGAGGGCTATTTCAGCCGGTGCATGCGGATGATTCCCAGCAGGTATTTCTCGATGAAGGGCTCCGAGACGCCCTTGCGCACCTTGCGCAGGAAATATTTCTCGAAGGCGATCTTGGCCAGGTGCACCCACTTGCCGGAGGTGGACCAGTTGACGTTGCGCGGCGGGTTCTGCGGGCGGGCATAGAAGACCACGCCGGTGTTGCCCAGATCGGCCAGGCACATGGCGTTCCAGGTGGGCTTGTGGCTGGGCTGGTCGCCGCGCAAAAGCTCGCCGATGTTCTCCACCGCCGCGGTGACCATGGATTCGATCATGTAGCCGGTCTTGGGCACACCCACCGGAACGGGGGTTTGCTCCAGTGGCGCGATGGCAATGCACACGCCGACGGCGAAGATGTTGGGGAACTTCGGGTTGCGCTGATACTCGTCGACGATGATGAAGCCGCCCGGATTGGTCAGCCCCTCGATGCCGAAGACCGCATCGATGCCGGCGAAGGAGGGCAGCATCATGGAGAAGCCGAAATCCAGCTCGTGCTTGCGTTTCTCCTCGCCCATGTCGTCCACCTCGGTGACGAACATCTTGCCCTCTTCCACCTTGTCCACCTTGGCGTTGGTGATCCAGCGGATGTTGCGCTCGCGGAATTCCGATTCCAGAAGCCCCTTGGTGTCGCCCACGCCGCCGAGGCCAAGGTGGCCGATATAGGGCTCCGAGGTGACGAAGGTCATGGGCACCTTGTCGCGGATGCCGCGTTTCTTCAGGTCGGTATCCATGATGGCGGCGAACTCGTAGGCCGGGCCGAAGCACGATGCCCCCTGCACCGCGCCCACGACGATGGGCTTGGGATCGGCGCAGAACTTCTCCCAGTCGGAATAGGCCTTCTCGGCATGATCGACGGTGCACACCGATTGCGTATGTCCGCCCTCCGGCCCCAGGCCCTCGATGCGCTCGAAGGCCAGGCGCGGACCGGTGGCGATGACCAGGTAGTCATATTCGACGATCTCGCCGCCTTCCAGCTCGATGCGGTTGTCCTCCGGCTCCAGCTTGGTCACCGCCTTGGCGATGAAATCGATGCCATGACGGGCAAAGACCGGCGCCATGTCGATGGTGATGTCCTCGCGCTTGCGCCAGCCGACGGCCAGCCAGGGATTGGACGGGGTGAACTGGAAATAGGGCCGGTTGTTGATCACCGTCACCTTGTCTTCCGGCCGGATGGCCTCCTT
>JALSNA010000510.1 GCA_026987255.1 Hyphomicrobiales bacterium
CCTGATAGCGGATGGTGAGCACGAGGGCGAGCAGAACGAGCGGTGCGCTCAGCCCCAGGGCCAGCAGGGCATCTTCCTTGCTTTCGTTCGCGGCGGCATAAATCCAGGGGGCGGCGATGAGGAGCCAGCTTGTCCACATCAGGGCGAAGGGGGCGAGCAGGGGGCGGGCGGAGGCCGCCATGGAGAAACTCCTGCTGCCCAGCATCGAATCGTTGGTGAGAATGCGCGCCAGCTTGACATGGCGCCAGGGCGAGGACCAGCCGAGGGTGGGGATGAGGGTCAAGAAGGTCCAGAAATAGGTCCAGCCGAAGCGCCAGGGACTGCCGCTCATGGTGCCGCGGATGCCGCGCCAGCGGGTGCGCCGCAGGCGGTAGCGCTGGGCGCGGTAGATGGCCACGCCGGTGAGATAGAAAAAGACCAGATAAAGGGGGATCAGGCCGGCATTGGCCATGAGGCTGTCCGGGCCGAAGATGACCTGCAGGGCGATGACATAGGCGATGACGGGGATGAAGATCAGCACCGTGACGATGAGAAAGCCCAAAAAAAGCTCCTTGCCGGTGCCGGTATATTCCAGCGGCTGGCCGTTGATGCGGATGGCGTTCCACAGCCTCTGGCGCACTTCCGTCTTGCCCCAGAAATAATAGATGCCCAGGGTGATGAGGGTCAGGAACCAGATCTTCAGGGACAGGCCGCCCATTTTGTGCGGTTCTTGCCATTCCAGGTGCACGGGCTCGGCAGCGCCCTGAGCGGGATTTGGCCCGGTGGCCGGACGTTTGAACGTGGGCGGATGATATTCAGGCATGATGTTCCCCCGGTCAATCGAATCGTCAGCTTGATTGGCGAACCCTAGGGTCAGGACCCATAAATTTGAATGGCATTTGCAGGATTTGTGCTTCATCCCAGAGCCTTTTCGCCCTTGCCAATACCTTAAAGGTATTGCCTGCGGACGAAAAGACACTGGGATTTTGCCTAAATCCTGCATCTGCCATCCCTCTTTATGAGTCCTGACCCTAATGATCATCAGGCGTGAGCAGACCGGCAGCCATCGCGTGGATTTTTCCTTTGTTGCGACGGACAAATGCCTGCTGCCGGTTCACGGTGGTGAACCCCGGGCGCATTCCTTGAGCCATTGGGTTTGAGGGCGAGCCAAGCTGCCACTGCGGGTGCGACATCAGGGGTGGTCTAATGCCGGTATACTGCCACGCCAAGGGCCAGAAGGGCCACTGGCAGCATGGTCATGGGCAGTATCCGCAGGCGCGATTTTCCGTTCTGTCTTGTCTCTTCATGG
>JALSNA010000511.1 GCA_026987255.1 Hyphomicrobiales bacterium
TGAATTATAACGAGAAACAGCATGAAGATTCCCCGCCTTTTCCTCTTCGGCCGCACCGTGGAGCTGGAGAAAAAGATCGATGACTATTATGACATGCTCTCCGAATCCGCTATCGTGTTTCGACTCGCAATAAGGTCGTATCTCAAGGAGGGCATGACGGATGATTTTCACAAGCGTCTGAAGCGCGTCAACAAGATCGAATCCGATGCCGATCACCTGCGCCGCGACATCGAGGCCCAGCTCTACATTCACACCCTGATCCCCGATTCGCGCGGCGACGTGCTGGGCCTGATCGAAACCTCCGACGAGGTGCTTTCGCTTTTCGAGGGCGTATTGTGGGCCTTTTTCACCGAGCAGCCCGACATTCCCGCTCCTTTCCGCGCCAATTTCCGCAAGCTGACCAACATGGTGGTCAAGGCCACCGACGAGCTCACCCTGGGCGCGCGCGCCTTCTTCCGCGCCCCTTACGACGTGCCGGCCTACAATCACAAGGTCATGCTCTACGAGAAGGAGGCCGACGCCATCAGCACCGCTCTCAAGCGCGAGATTTTCAGCTCCGAAAAGCTTTCCCTGGCCGAGAAGCTGCATTTGCGCGAGTTCGTCGAGCATATCGATTCCATCGCCGACATGGCCGAGGACGTGGCCGACCGGCTGGCCATCTATGCCATCAAGCGGACGGTGTGATCATGGATCCGCTCTTGCTCATCTTTCTCTCCAGCGGTCTGTTTCTCGGCTGGGCCCTGGGGGCCAATGACGCCGCCAATGTCTTCGGCACGGCGGTGGGCACGCGCATGGTGCGCTGGCGCACGGCGGCCATCATCTGCTCGGTTTTCGTCATTCTGGGCGCCGTGATATCGGGCGCCGGGGCCTCCCACACCCTGGGCAAGCTGGGCGCGGTTTCGGCCCTGCCGGGGGCCTTCATGACCGCTCTTGCGGCCGCCGCCGCCGTTTATTCCATGACCAAGTCCGGCCTGCCGGTCTCCACCTCGCAGGCCATTGTCGGGGCCATCATCGGCTGGAACCTGTTCTCCGGCAATCCCACCGACATGACCACCTTTTCCAAGATCATCGGCACCTGGGTCATCTGTCCGGTTCTGTCGGCCATCATCGCCGTTCTTCTCTACAAGGCCCTGCGCATGGCCGGGCGCAGGCTGTCCTTGCACCTTCTGACCGTCGATGCCCTGACGCGCACCGGCCTCATCCTCGCCGGGGCCTTCGGGGCCTATTCGCTGGGGGCCAACAACATCGCCAATGTGGTCGGCGTCTTCATCCCCGCCAGGCCG
>JALSNA010000512.1 GCA_026987255.1 Hyphomicrobiales bacterium
CACAGCGCCAGGGGAACCGGTTTTTTGACCTATGGAGCCTTCGAGACGCGCTGGGGGAACTTTTCGCTCAATGCTTCCAGCCAGCACGTTTTCGGCGATTATGCCGACCTGGCCAGCATTACCGCCAAAACGGCCAGCACCGCAGGCGCAGCCAGCGTGCTGACGGCGGATGACTTCCCGCGCGCCATGGACAGCATCTCGGTGGGCTATGGCCTGCCGGACATCGGCGGGGGGCTTGCGCTCAACTTCCTGCACGCCAGGAGCCGCTCGCAGGGCACAACCAATACGCTGTCCTTGACCTATACGCAGAACCTGTGGCGCGGCATCAGCTTCTATGCCACGGCCTTCGCCGATCTGAAGCATATGGACAAACCGGCCTTCTTTGCCGGAATCACGGTGCCGCTGGGTGGTGACAAGGGCACCGCCTCGGCCGGATTCAACTATGACAAAGGCGGAAAATACCGCGCCACGGCCAGCTATTCCAGGCCGCTGAAGCAGAAAAACGGCTCGGTGGGCTGGCGCGCGCGGGTGAGCTATGGCGATCTGAAATCGGCCCAGGCCTCGCTGGCCTGGCGCACATCGAAAGCCACTTTGCGGGCCACCGCCATGCAGCTGAACGACAATACCCTGGGACGGGTGAGCGCCGATGGCGCGCTGGTCGTGGCCGGCGGCGGGGTGTTCATGAGCAACCGGATCAACGATTCCTTTGCGGTGGTGGACGTGGGCGCGCCGGATGTCACGGTGCGCTACGAGAACCGCCCCATAGGCAAGACCGGCAAGGACGGCAAGCTGCTGGTGCCGACCTTGCGCTCCTTCGACCGCAACAAGATCTCCATCGATCCGGAAAACCTGCCGGTGGATGCCACGGTGCCAACGGACAAGAAATACGTGGTGCCCGCCGACCGGGCCGGCGTTACGGTGGATTTCGGCATCAAGGAACACACCCGGGCGGCATTGGTGAGCTTCGTGGACGCCTCCGGCAAGCCGGTGGAGGTGGGCAGCGAGGTGCGCCTTGAGGGCGCGAGCGAGCCGCAGGTGGTGGGCTATGACGGGCAGGCCTATCTGGAGAATCTCAAGGCGCACAACGCGGTGCGCATCAGCGGGCCGAAGGGCACTTGCGCGGCGCAATTCGATTTCGCGCCCAGGCCGGGCGAGCAGGTCTTCATCGGCCCGGTGAAATGCACCCCCGTGAGCGGACAGGCGATGACCGGCGAGGACGGATCATCTCAAGGATGAGCCCCTGCCCGGTTCCGGATCAGGGGAGCCTTGGCCGTTGCCGGAAGTGGCCCGGAGTGTGTTAAGGTATGTGCGGGGGCGCAGAATCACGGACCGGCGAGGGGCTGGGGCGGCATGCATCCGGTTTTGAAAATCATCGTGCAAAGGCTGGCCTTGGGGGGCTTTTCCCTGCTGGCGGTCTCGGCGGTGATCTTCTTCTCGGTGAGCCTTCTGCCGGGCGATTACGCGCGCAACATCCTGGGCCAGTCGGCGACACCGGAGGCGGTGGCCAACCTGCGCCATGACCTGGCCCTGGACAGGCCCGCGCCGGAACGCTACGGGCGCTGGCTGCTGGCCGCGGCGCGGGGCGATTTCGGCACATCCTTCTCCGGCCGCGACGGCGGTCACGGGCGGGCCGTCTCGGCGCTGGTGCTGCCGCGCTTTTTCAACACCCTGGTGCTGGCCGCCCTGGCCGCACTGGTGGCCATACCGGCCGCCTTGCTGCTGGGAATTGCCGCGGCCATCGCGCGCGGGCGGGCCGCGGACAGACTCATCAACGCCGTGGCCCTGACCTTCGTGGCCATGCCGGAGTTTCTCATCGCCTATGTGCTGATCTACTGGCTGGCGGTGCGCGCCGGGCTCTTTCCGCCCCTGGCCAGCATTCACGAGGACATGAGCTGGGGGCAACGGCTGCACCGCCTGGCCTTGCCGGTGCTCACCTTGTCCTTCGTGGTGCTGGCGCACATCCTGCGCATGACGCGCGCCTCGCTGAGCGAACTTCTGGGGCGGCCATGGATGGAGACGGCGCTGCTCAAGGGCCTGCCGCGGCGCAGACGCATCGTTCATCACGCCCTGCCCAATGCCTGGGGCCCGATCATCAACATCGTGGCCTTCAACATCGCCTGGCTGATCACCGGGGTGGTGGTCACCGAAGTGGTCTTCGTCTATCCGGGCATCGGCCAGCTCATGGTGGATGCGGTGCGCAGCCGCGACATTCCGGTGGTGCAGGCCTGCGCGCTGATTTTCGCCGCCGTCTACATCGGCCTGAACCTGGCCGCCGACATTATCGCCATCGTCACCAACCCGAGGCTTTTGCACCCCAAATGACCTCTCGTGGATTACATTTCTCCCCACGGCGCGAGCGCGTCACGGCGGGCCGCATCCTGGCGGCGGCCATCGTGTGGCTTTATGTGCTCACCGCCCTGCTGGGGCCGTGGATCGCCCCTTATGGAGAAGCGCAGATCAGTGCCGAGCCCTTTGCGCCATGGAGCGCCGCGCACTGGCTGGGAACCGACCAGCTGGGGCGGGATTTTCTCTCGCGGCTGGTTTTCGGCATGCGCAATTCGCTCTTTCTGGCTCTGGCCATCACCATCGCGTCCTTTGCCCTGGGCGGCAGCCTCGGCCTGCTGGCGGCGGCCGGGCCGCGCCTTGCGGATCAGATCCTGTCCCGCCTGGTGGATGTCTTCATGGCCCTGCCGGCCCTGATCTTCGCCCTCATGCTGCTGGCCATATTCGGCACCGGGGCGGCGCAGCTCATCGTGGTCATCGCGGCGCTGGACGCCACCCGGGTGTTCAGGCTGACGCGCGCCCTGGCGATGCGCGAGGCGGCGCTGGAATACGTGGAGGCGGCAAGATTGCGCGGCGAGAGCCTCGTCTGGATCATGGGGCGCGAAATCCTGCCCAACATCACCGGCCCGCTGCTGGCCGAGGCCGGGATGCGCTTTGCCTTCGTTTTCCTGACCATTGCCACCCTCTCCTTCCTGGGGCTGGGGTTGCAGCCTCCGGCCGCCGATCTGGGCTCCATGGTGCGCGAAACCGCCACCTTGATCACCTATGGCGATTTCACCCCGCTGATCCCGGCCCTGGTCATCGCCATTCTGGCCGGGGCGGTGAACTTTCTCATCGACGGCTATCAGGCTCAACCGGTGCCGGGAGGGGACGATGGGTGAGGCCCCCTTGCTGGACATTCGCGGCCTGAGCATAACCACGGCGGCGGGCGCACCGGTGCTGCGCGATGTCCATCTGCACCTGCGGCGCGGCGAGGTATTGGGGCTGGTGGGCGAATCGGGATCGGGCAAGACCACCCTGGGGCTGGCCGCCCTGGGGCATGTGCGCGCCGGTCTTGCGCGCGCCGCGGGGCGGGTGTGGTTCGATGGCGAGGAGCTTTTCGGCATTCCGCCGGCCCAGCTTGCGGGGGTGCGCGCAGCGCGCATGGCCTACGTGGCGCAAAGCGCGCAGACGGCCTTCAATCCGGCGCACCGGCTGACGAATCAGATCATCGAGGCGGCCGTCTTTCACGGCCTGATGGACGAAAAGACCGCACGGGCGCGGGCCCTCGCCGATCAGGCCAGGCTCGGCCTGCCCGAACCGGAGAAGCTGGGGCGGCGCTATCCGCATCAGGTCTCCGGCGGGCAGTTGCAAAGGGTGATGACCGCCATGGCCATGCAGACGCGGCCCGGTCTGATCGTTTTCGACGAGCCGACCACGGCGCTGGACGTGACCACCCAGGCGCGGGTGCTGCTGGCGATGAAACGGCTGCTGGCTCAAAGCGGCGCTGCGGCGTTGTTCATCACCCACGATCTTGCGGTGGTGGCGCAGATGGCGCAGCGCATCTGCATCCTGCACAAGGGGCGCATCGTCGAGGAGAACGCCACGGAGGCCATTCTCGCCCACCCGGCGCATCCGGTGACGCGCAATCTGTGGGCGGTGCGCCAGGCGCAAAGAACAGCGCGGGCAGGCGGAAAGACCCTGCTGGAGGCGCGCAACCTGACGGCCGGATACGGGCGCGGCAAGGATATTCTGCATGATGTCTGCTTGCGCATCGCATCGGGGCGCACGGTGGCGGTGGTGGGCGAATCGGGATCGGGCAAGACCACCCTGGGGCGGGTCATTTGCGGGCTGCTGGAGCCGCGCAGCGGGACGATGCGCCTTGACGGCGCGCCCCTGCCGGGCCTTTTGCGGCAGCGCGGCAAGAGCTTGCGGCGGCGCATCCGCTTCGTGCATCAATCGGCGGAAACGGCGCTCAATCCGGCCCACCGGGCGCGCGACATCCTGGCGCGTCCCTTGCGGCTTTTCGAGGCATTGCGGGGGGCCGCCCTGGCGGCGCGCATCGAGGGGCTGATGCGCATGGTGGAGCTCGATCCGGCCCTTTTGCCGCGGCGCACGGGGCAGCTTTCGGGCGGGCAAAGGCAGCGCCTGGCCCTGGCGCGGGCGCTGGCGGGCGGCCCGGATCTGGTGATCTGCGATGAGGTCACCTCGTCGCTGGACAAGGTCATCCAGCGCGAGATTCTCGGCCTGCTGGCGCGGCTGCAGGAGGAGACGGGGGTGAGCTATCTGTTCATCACCCATGACATGGACACGGTGCGCGCCATTGCCGATGAAGTGATCGTCATGGCAGGCGGGCGCATCGTCGAGCAAGGCCTGCGCGATGCCGTGCTCGATACGCCGCAATCAGAACACACGAAGCGCCTGCTGGCCTGCGCGCCGCGCCCGCAACCGGGCTGGCTGGAAACAGCGGCAAGCACCGCGCGGGAGCAAGAGCGGTAAGGCAAACATTCGCCATTGGCGCATCTGAGCCATCCTTGCGGCAAACCGTTCCATCCGTGAGGGCCCCGGCAGACTCTCCTTCCGGTCAAGTGGGCATCTCTTGACTGTCTGAAGACCAAGCCTCCCAAGCGCCAGCTTGCGGAGGCGGGAATCCATTGCCCTGGCGGGGCCTAAGAGGTTATTAACCATATGGCGCGCATTCTCGCGGGCGAACCCCTTATCTCTTGCGTGGACTTCTATCCATGAGCATTGAACAGATCGTCGTCCTGGCCATCGTGCAGGGCATTACCGAATTCCTGCCCATTTCCTCCTCCGGCCATCTCATACTGGTGCCGGCCCTGATGCACTGGAAGGACCAGGGGCTGATTGTCGATGTCATGGTGCACATGGGCTCCTTTCTGGCGGTGGTGGTCTATTTCTGGCGCGACATCGTGCAGCTGACCATCGGCGGGCTGGAGCTGCTGCGCGGGCGCATGAGTCCGCGGGCGCGCATGGCGCTCTACATCATCATCGCCACCATTCCGGCGGTGATCTTCGGGCTGATCGTCAAGAAGACCGGCTTCGAGGAGCATGTGCGCGGGCCGCTGATCGTGGCCATCAACGCGGTGCTCTTCGGCATCGTCATGTTCATTGCCGATCAGTATTCGCGCCAGGGCAGGCGCATGGAGGATCTGAGCCTGCTGCAGGCCCTGCTCATCGGCGTGGCCCAGGCCATCGCCATCATTCCGGGCACGTCGCGCTCTGGCATCACCATGGCGGCGGGGCGCTTTCTCGAGCTGACGCGGGCCGAGGCGGCGCGCTTTTCCTTCCTGGTGGGGGTTCCGGCCATCGCCGGGGCTGGCGTGCTGGTGCTCGGCGAGGCCATCTCCAAGGGCGAGGCCATCTCCACCGATGCGCTGCTCACCGGGGCGCTGACCTTCTTCGTGGCGCTGGGGGCCATTGCCTTCCTGATGCGGGTGATCACCAGGATCGGCCTTGTGCCCTTCGTCATCTACCGCTTCATCCTGGCGGCCATCCTGTTCTACCTGATCTTCACCGGCTATTTCGCCTGAGGCGGCAAGGCCTTCAGCAGGCGGGCGATGTTTTCATCACTCAACCTGTGGATATTTTCCGCCAGCAGATTGGCCAGGCGGGTGGCCTGCGGAGACAGGCCGGTGGTGTCGATGACCACCCGCGGGTGGGAGAGGCGGGCCAGCTCGGCGAGCTGGTCGGCATCGTCCCAGATGATGTTGAAATAGCTGATGATGCGCTGCACCAGCTTCCAGCTCGGGCGGCCGCGCTTGCCATGCTCCAGGGCCGACAGATAGGCCGGGGAGACGCCCACCTCGCGGGCCATCTCCTTGAGCGTCACGCCACGCTCGGCGCGCAGGGCGCGCACCTTCTCGCCGAAGGGGGTCATGGGGCCCGGCCCCTGTCCTTGCGGCGCAGGCGGATGTAGAAGGCGCCGCCGCCGCCATGTCTGGGATGGGCGGGCTGGAA
>JALSNA010000513.1 GCA_026987255.1 Hyphomicrobiales bacterium
TGCGCACCCCTACTCCACTCCGTGCATGGAGAGGAACTGGGCGGTGACCGTATCCAGGGTGGAGACATGCTGGGCCAGCCAGGCGGGGAAATCCTTGCGGACAAAGGTCAGCAGGGCGGCGCGGCCGGCATCGTTGTCACAATTGGCGCAAAGCTCGCCGACGATGGCGCGCATGCGGTCATGCTCGCCCTTGTGGATGGGATAGGGCGGGAAGGCATGGGCGCGCATGAGCTCCTCCTCGCGCGAAAAATGCACCTCCACATGGTCGGCAAAGGCGCGCGCCGCATCGGCGATGGCCGCATCGGCACCGCTCTCCAGCGCCGCTTCCAGAGCCTGGACGATCTCCACCTCCTCGGCATGGGTGGCGTTCATGGAGGGCACCATGACCTGGGGGATTTCGATATGCATTGCCTTGCCTCCCGGAAAAACCTGATTGCTTCAGGATGTTTCAAGGCGCAAAGCCCACAGGATGCTTTGACTTAAGTCAAGAAAGGCACAGGCTTCCGCATGGCGGGCAAAGGGCCTCGGGAAAAGGGCGGTTTTCATGGACAGCCCCTACTCGAAGGTGGCGAACTGATCGATCTTTTCGCGGTCATAGCCTTGCGAGGCGGTCAGCAGCTGGCGGGTATAGGCCTCGCGCGGAGTGCCCCGGCGCAGCTCCTCCACCGTCATTTCCTCGACGAAGCGGCCCCGGTTCATGACCGCCAGGCGCTCGCACATGTGGGCGATGACCGCCAGATTGTGCGACACCAGCACATAGGTCAGGCCGCGTTCCTTGCGGATGGCCTTCAGCAGGTTGAGCACCTCCGCCTGGATGGAGACATCGAGCGCCGAGGTGGGCTCGTCCAGCAGCAGGATCCTGGGCTCCAGCATGAGGGCCCGCGCGATGGCCACCCGCTGACGCTGGCCGCCGGAGAGCTGGTGCGGATAGCGAAAGCGGAATTCGGGTCCAAGACCGACATCGGCCAGCATCTTCAGCACCCTTTCGGCGCGCCCGGCGCGGTCCGCGATGCCATGGATCAGCAAGGGCTCGGTAAGGGTGGCGTCCACCGTGCGGCGCGGATGCAGGGAGGCATAAGGATCCTGAAAGACCATCTGCACATCGCGGTAGAAGGCGAAATCGCGCTTGCCGGTGAGCGCCTTGCCGAGCATCCGCATGTCCCCGGAGGCCTCCGGGATCAGCCCCGTCAGGGCGCGCAGGACGGTGGACTTGCCCGAGCCCGATTCGCCCACCAGGCCATAGGTCTCGCCGGGGGCGACGGTGAAGGAGACATCGCGCACCGCGTGCACCCGCTCGGCCCCGGAGCCGAAGACCACGTTGAGGTTGCGAACGTCGATCGCCGCCATGATCAGGCTCCCTCCTTCAATCCGTCATCCAGCCAGGCCGGATCGCGCTTGAGCACTTCGAGAGTTTCGCGCGCCTCGTCGATGCGCGGCAGGGAGGCCAGAAGGCCCCGGGTGTAGGGATGTTGGGCCTCGTGCAGTTTCGCCGCCTCGCAGACCTCCATGATGCGCCCGGCATACATGATGACCACCTTGTCGCAGAAACTGGCCACCAGATTCAGGTCATGGGAGATGAACAACAGCCCCATGCCGCGCTGGCTGACCAGATCGTCCATGATCGCCAGGATCTGCATGGAGACGGTGACATCGAGCGCCGAGGTGGGCTCATCGGCAATGAGCAGATCGGGCTCGGGGATGAGCATCATGGCGATCATGACCCTTTGGCCCATGCCGCCGGAGAGCTCGTGCGGATAGGCGCGGCAGACGCGCTCCGGATCGCGAATCTTGACCGCCTCCAGCATGGCCAGGGTGCGCTCGCGGGCCTGCCTGCCGGAGACCTTCTTGTGCATGACATAGGCCTCGGCGATCTGGTCGCCGACGCGCATGACCGGATTGAGGGAATATTTCGGATCCTGCATGATCATCGAGGCGCGCGCGCCGCGGATGCCGCGCATGGTTCTTTCATCGGCGCTCATGATGTCGATGCCGTCGAAGACGAGCTTTTGGGCCCGCACGACGCCCGGCGGGCGGATGAGCTTGAGAATGGCGCGGCCGGTGACCGACTTGCCCGATCCCGATTCGCCAACGATGCCGATCTTCTCCCGCCCCATGGTCAGCGACAGGCCGCGCACCGCATGGGTGATGCGGGTGCGGCCATGAAAATCCACGTATAGATTCTCGATCTCCAGCAGGGGGGCTTTTTCGCTGCTCATGACTGTCCGCTCCTTGGATCGAGGGCGTCGCGCAGGCCATCACCAAGCAGGTTGAAGCCCAGGGACACGGTGAAGATGGCCAGCCCCGGCATGGTGGCCACCCACCACTGATCGAGCAGGAACTTGCGGCCCTCGGAAATCATCGCCCCCCATTCGGGCATGGGCGGCTGCGCGCCAAGGCCGAGGAAACCCAGGCCGGCGGCGGTGAGGATGATGCCGGCCATGTCCAGGGTGACGCGGACGATGAGCGAGGACATGCACAGGGGCATGACGTGCTGCGCGACGATGCGCGCCGATGATGCCCCCTGCAGGCGCGAGGCGAAGATGAAATCCGACTTGCGGATGGTCAGGGTCTCGGCGCGGGCGATGCGCGCATAGGGCGGCCAGCTGGTGATGGCTATGGCGAGAATGGCATTGCCTATGCCCGGCCCCAGGGCGGCGACGAAGGCCAGCGCCAGGATGAGCTTGGGAAAGGCCAGGATGATATCGGTAAAGCGCATCAGGATGGTGTCCGTCCAGCCGCCGAAATAGCCCGCCACGGTGCCGATGAGCAGGCCGAAGAGGGGGGCGGTGATGGTCACCAGGGCGACGATGTACAAGGTGATGCGCGACCCGGCGACGACGCGCGAGAATATGTCGCGCCCCAGCCCGTCGGTGCCGAACAGATGGCCCTTGGCGCCGGGCGGCAAAAGGCGTCCGGCCAGATCCTGGGCCAGCGGATCGTGGGTTTGCAGGAAGGGGGCGAAAATGGCCACGAAAACCAGAAACAGGATGATGGCCAGGCCGGTCAGGGCCAGCGGATTGGCGGCGAACTTCAGCCACCCCAGCCACAGCTGCACGCATCTGGCGTGAAAGGCCGAGGAGGGCGTTTCCGATTCCAGCCAGGCGCGCAGTCCCCCTGCGCCGGAGGGCGCATCGGCCGGGGGCGGAAGCGGTGTCTTGCTCTTGCTCATGTCACTTGGCCCTCGGATCGACGATTCGGTAGAGGAAATCGGAAAACAGGTTCAGCCCCACGAAGACCATGCCGACCACCACGGTGCCGCCGAGCACGGCGGCCATGTCGGCGGAGACCAGGGCGGTGGTGATGTAAAAGCCCAATCCGGGCCAGGCGAAGACCGTCTCGGTGAGCACCGAGCCTTCCAGCAGGGCGGCATAGGACAGGGCGATGACGGTGATCAGCGGCACCATGACATTGCCCAGGGCATGGCGCCAGATGACCCGGCGCTCGCTCATGCCCTTGACGCGGGCGGTGGTGATATATTCCTGCCCCAGTTGCTCGAGCATGAAGGAGCGCGTCATGCGCGAGATGTAGGCCAGGGAATAATAGCCCAGCATGACCGCCGGCAGGATGATGTGGGATATGGCGTTCCTGAAGATGGTCATGTCCCCGGCAAGCAGCGAATCGATGAGAATCATGCCGGTGACCTGCGGCACCACGCCGTCGTAGAAGATGTCCAGACGGCCGGGGCCGGAAACCCAGCCGAGCTTGCCATAGAACAGCAAAAGGCCCATGAGCCCGAGCCAGAAGACCGGCACCGAATAGCCGATGAGGCCCATGATGCGGATCAGATGGTCGGGCCAGCGGCCGGCCTTGACGGCGGCGATGACCCCGGCGGGCACGCCGGTAATGACGCCCAGGATGGTGGCCACGGTGGCCAGCTCGAAGGTGGCCGGGACGACGCGCTTGATGTCCTCCAGCACCGGATGCGAGGTCAGGAGCGACTTGCCCAGATCGCCGTGCAGCACGTCCCGGATATAGAGAGCGAACTGCACGATGAGCGGCTTGTCCAGGCCCATGGCCTTGTAGGCGGCTTCATAGACCTCCCTTGGCGCGCGCTCGCCGACCACGGAGATCACCGGGTCGATGGGCATGACGCGGCCGATGAAGAAGGTGATGGCCAAAAGGCCGATGAAGGTCACCGCCAGGGAGGTGAAAAGGTTGAGAAGCGGCCTGAGCCGCGACAGGAGGGAGAGGAGGCCGAAGCCTCCTCCCGCCTGTTTGCCTGCGCCTTGCGCGCTCATGTCCATACCCTTACTTGGTCACGGTCCAGTAATGGGCATTGGAGATGGCCCCGCCGGTAACGAAGCCATTGACGTTCTTGCGCATGGCCGACTGGATGATCTTCTGGAACATGATGACGAAGGGGCCGCGCTTTTGCACCTCCTTCTGGATGTCCACATACATCCGGGCGCGCTTGGCGGTGTCCTTCTCGATCACCGCCGCCTTGGTCATCTTGGTCAGCTGCGGGATGTCCCAGGCGTTGCGCCAGGCCAGCTTGCCGGTCAGCTTGGCCTCGTCGCGGTTGTCCGGGTTGGAGGCGAAGGTATCGGCGTTGGTGTTGGGATCGGGATAGTCCGGGCCCCAGGCGCCCATGTAGATCTCGTGCTTGCGGGCGCGGTAGACGGTCAGCGTCTGCTTGCCGGTGCCGACCACCAGCTCGGCCTTGATGCCCGCCTTGGCGAAGGTATTTTGCAGGGACTGGGCGATTTCCAGCCGGTCCTGGGCGTTGCGCACGTAGATCTTCACCGGGAAGCCATTGGGATACCCGGCCTCGGCGAGCAGGCTCCTGGCCTTGGCCACATCGAGCTTGAAGGGGTTGTCCTTCAGCTCACCCAGGTAGGTCAGCGGCTCGAAGGCCTGGTGGACGATATATTGCCCGCGCAGGAAGGACTTGGTCATGCCGTCATAGTCCACCAGGTATTTCATCGCCTGGATGACCTTGGGATTGTTCAGCGGCTTGACCTTCTGATTGAGCGAGAAGTACATGATCCGCCCCTTCATGTCGTTCTCCACCTTCAGATCCGGGTTGGAGGCGATGGCGGCGATGTCATCGGGGGTCAGCTTGCGGGCGATGTCCACGTCGCCCTTCTCCAGCAGCAGGCGCTGGGAGGAGGACTCGTCGATGTGGCGCACGAAAACATGCTTCATGGCCACCTTGCCGCGGAAATAGTCCCCGGCGCGGTCCAGGGCATAAAGCTCGTTGGGCTTCCAGATGCGCAGCTTGAAGGCGCCGGTTCCGGCATCATGGGTCTTGAGCCACTCGTTGCCGAAATCGCCATCCTTGGCATGCTCCATGACCAGCTTGGAATCGACGATGGAGCCGATGGTGGCGGTCAGGCAGTTGTAGACGAAAGACGGCGCATAGGGCTGATCGGTGACGATCACCAGGGTCTCGTCATCGGTGGCCTTGATCTTCTCGTCCACGTTCTCCGGCGTGAAGCCGAACTGGGTGAGGATGAAGGAGGGCGTCTTTTTCAGCTTGATGGCGCGGCGCAGGGAGAACTCGGCATCCCTTGCGGTCAGCGGATTGCCGGAATGGAACTTCACGCCCTTGCGCATCTTGAAGGTGTAGGTGACGCCATCATCGGCCAGCGACCACTTGACGGCCAGGCCGGGCACCAGCGGGCCGAGGTTCTTCGGATCGAAGGCGATGAGCTTGTCATAGACATTGAGATTGTATTCGGCGCCGGAGAACTCGAAGCTCTGGGCCGGGTCGAGGGTGATCAGATCGTCGATCTTGTCGGCGATGACCAGGGTATCGGCCGGAGTGCCCGCCTGCGCGGCGCCAGCGGTGATCAGCGCCGCAATGCTGGCGCTGGCGAGAATGGCGAAATGTTTCATTGGTTCTGTTTCCTCCCTGTTGCATGATTGTCCGTTGCATGATTATCGCTCTCACGGGCCGCCGCGCGCGAACGGTTGCCCGATTGCGGCCATTATGGGGCAAGAATGGCCTTTCGCCAACCTCCACTTGGTCACTGGCCGGTTTTTCTGGCCATTCTGGCTCCACGGCGGCGCAATATGCTTTGCCGCATGGGGTTACGCCCGCGCCCCGATGGCTGTATAACCGGCGCATCGCATTCAAGCGGGCGTCTTGCAAGGAGGACAATTCATGACCCTGAAAGTGGCGATCAACGGATTTGGGCGCATCGGGCGCAATGTTTTGCGGGCGATCGTGGAATCGGGCCGCGATGACATCACGGTGGTGGGCATCAACGATCTGGGCCCGGTGGAGACCAATGCGC
>JALSNA010000514.1 GCA_026987255.1 Hyphomicrobiales bacterium
GGGACCGATCTTGTAGCCGGCGAGCATGATTGCGCCCACCGCACCAACGGAGGCGGCCTCCGTGGGTGAGGCCAGCCCGCCAAGGATGGAGCCGAGCACGGCGACAATGAGAATGAGCGGGGCGAAGAGGGTGCCCGCCAGCTGCTTGTAGAAGGCCTTGCGGTCGCCCTGGATCAGCTCATCGGCGGGGATGGCCGGGGCCTGGGAGGGGCGCAGGGTGGCGAAGGCAACCTGATAGAGCAGATACATGCCCACCAGCATCAGGCCGGGCAGCAGTGCGCCGGCGAACAGATCGTTCACCGAGACGGTGTCGGGCGCATAGTTGCCCATGGAATACTGGGCATTCTGGAAGGCCACGGAGAGCTGATCGCCGAGCAGCACCAGGACGATGGAGGGCGGGATGATCTGGCCCAGGGTGCCGGAGGCGCAGATGGTGCCGCAGGAGAAGGGGATGTTGTAGCCGCGCCGCAGCATGGTGGGCAAAGACAGAAGCCCCATGGTGACCACGGTGGCGCCGACGATGCCGGTGGAGGCGGCGAGCAGGGCGCCGACGACGGTGACCGAATAGGCCAGGCCGCCGGGGCGGGCGCCAAAGGCGCGGCCCATGTTGTCGAGCAGCTCCTCGGCCACCTTGGAGCGCTCCAGCATGACGCCCATGAAGACGAAGAGCGGCACGGCCACCAGCACCTCGGAGGACATGATGGAGAAGATGCGCTGCGGAAAGGCGGTGAGGATGGAGGTGTCGAAATTGCCCAGCAGAGAGCCGATGAAGGCAAAGAGCAGGCCGGTTCCGGCCAGGGTGAAGGCCACCGGATAGCCCATGATGAGGAACCCCACGGCGGTGAGGAACATCAAGACGACCATGGCGGTTGAAGAGATTTCCATCACACTTCCTCCCTGACGGCTTCCGGATCGTTCTTGCCGCGCCCATCAATGCTGGGGGGAACGGGATAGTCCGGTTCCTCGCCGCGCAGATAGCGCAGCGCCTTGAACAGCATGGCCAGGCCTTGCAGAAAGACGAGCACGGCGAAAATCCAGATGACGGTCTTGTAGGCGAAAATCAGCGGCAGGCCGGAGCCTTCGGTGGAGCCCTCCAGAACCTTCCAGGCATTGATGACGTAATCCCAGGACAGCCACAGGGTGGCGATGCTCACCGGCAGCAGAAAGATGAGGGTGCCGATGACATCGACGATGGCCTTGTAGCGCGGCGAGGCCTCGCCATAGATCACGTCCACCCGCACATGGCCGCCGTGCATGAGGGTATAGCCTGCGCCGATCATGAAGATGAGGCCGTGCATGTACCAGATGGATTCCTGCATGGCGATGTTGCCGATGGCGAAGACATAGCGCATCACGACCACCAGGAACTGCACCAGCACCATGGCCAGCGCCACCCAGGCCATGCCGTGGCCAATGCGTTCGTTGATGCGGTCGATGAAACGTATGTAGGCAAGCATGATCCGCCTCCTTGACGCATGAAGAGGCGCGCCGGACCGCTCAAGGGGCGCACCGCGTGGGGAAAAGGCCGGGACTGTTCCCCCGGCCTTTTCCCTGCTTTTTCGTGGTCTTGCCCCGCCTACTTCACGAGAGCGCGTTTTTCGGCATAGGCGACATCGGAGATCTCCGTCCAGCCCTGGACGCGCTTCTTGAAGTCCATGAAGCTGGCGTAGATCTTCTTGGCCATGGGCGAGGACTGGCCGGCCTTGGCCATGACATCCTTGGAGGCCTCGCCGAAGCCCTTGAAGATCTCGTCGGAGAACTCGTGCAGCTTGACGCCATGCTTGGTGATCAGGGTGTTCAGGGCAGCGCCGTTGTTGGCGTTGAACTCGGCCAGATCGTAGGAGTTCTCCGCCTGGGCGCAGGACTCGAAGAGCGACTGGTCGGCCTTGGACAGGCTGTCCCAGAACTTCTTGGAGATGCCCAGCGACAGCATGGTGCCCGGCTCATGGAAGCCCGGATAATAGTAATGCTTGGTGACCTTGTAGAAACCGAAGGCCAGATCGTTCCACGGACCGACCCACTCGGTGGCGTCGATGGTGCCGGCCTGCAGGGCGGGCATGATCTCGCCGCCGGCCAGGGTCAGGGCGGTGGCGCCGATGGCGTTGAGCACGTCGCCGCCGAGGCCCGGCATGCGCATCTTGAGGCCCTTGAAGTCCTCCAGGGTCTTCACTTCCTTGCGGAACCAGCCGCCCATCTGCACGCCGGAGTTGCCGCATGGCAGACCCTTGACGCCGAAGTTCGCGCCCAGCTCGTCCCACAGTTTCTGGCCGCCGCCATGGAACAGCCAGGCGTTCATCTCGTTGGCGGTGAAGCCGAAGGGCACGGCGGAATAGAAGGCAAAGCCCATGTCCTTGCCCTTGTAGTAGTAATCGGCGGAGTGATAGAGCTCGGCGGTGCCTTCCTGCACGGCGTCCAGGCACTTGAGCGGATGGACCAGCTCCTTGCCGGCATAGACGCGGATCTTGAAGCGGCCATCGGAGGCGGTCTCGACGCGCTTGGCAAAGCGGGCGGCGGCGGTGCCCAGGCCGGGGAAGTTCTTCGGCCAGGAGGTGACCATTTTCAGGTGGCGTGTGCCCGAGGCAATGGCCGGTGTGGCCAGGGTGGCGGCCGCGGCGGCGCCGAGCCCGGCGGTCTTGATGAAATTGCGACGATCCATGTGAAATCTCCCTGCTGTTTTCCTGTCGCGGGCTCACGGATGCCGTTGCGGCCAGGGTGAGCCCAGGCAGCCGCAAAGGGGGCGCATTGATGCGGTGGCGTTGAAAAGCCGTGCAGTTCCGGGCGGCATTGATCGTGACGTGTTCTCTGGATTGTTGTTCCCAGCTCGCGCCCGGTTTTGCGCGTCTTCCCAGCCAATTGCGCCTGCGGCAAGGCTACTTAAGCCCAATCACAAGGGGCAATCAAGGAGAAAAACCGCTGCAGGGCCGCAAGGGAAAGGGCTTGCCCGCGGGATGATCCTCAGGCCGCCATGGCGCCGGTATCGTCCTCGTCTTCGATGACGCGGCTGGCCGGCAGGGTGAAGCTGGCGGTGCAGCCCTTGCCCGGCTGCGATTCCAGGATCAGGTTGCCGCCATGCAGGCGCATCAGCGAACGGGCGATGGCCAGGCCCAGGCCGATGCCGTCGTGACGGCGCGAGAGGCTGCCGTCGGCCTGGCAGAAGGGCTCGAATATCCTTTCCATGTCCTGCTCGCTGATGCCGATGCCGGTATCGATGACGCTGACGCGCACGCCGCCATCCTCCTCGCGGGCGATGCGCACGCGCACCGAGCCTTCATTGGTGAACTTCACGGCATTGACCAACAGGTTGGACAGAACCTGCCGCAGGCGGCCCATGTCGCCCCTGACGGTGAGCGTATCGGGCGCATCGAGCTTCAGCTCCAGACCCTGGGCGCGCGCGTCCATGCGAATCTGGCGCAAGGCGATGTCGGCCAGCTCCACCAGATCGACCTCCTGCTCTATCAGCTTGATCTTGTTGCGCTCGAAGCGGGTGTAATCGAGGATGTCGTTGATCAGCATTTCCAGCTGGCGCGAGCCTTCATGGATGTGGCTGGAAAACTCCTTGTATTTTTCATTCAGCGGGCCGAAGGCCTCGTTGACCAGCATTTCGGAGAAGCCGACCATGGCGTTGAGCGGGGTGCGCAGCTCGTGGCTGATGACGGCCAGGAAGTTGGACTTGGCGCGCGATTCGTTCTCCGCCGCCTCCTTGTCGCGGCGCAGGCGCTGTTCATGGAGGTGCTGGGCGGTGATATCGCTGGCCACGCCGCGATAGCCCCGGAAAACGCCCTCATCATCGAACAGGGGGCGGGCATTCATGCGGAACCAGTAATCCTTGCCGCGGATTTTCGCCGGCAGGACGATGTTTTCGATGGGTTTGCCGATCAAGGTGTCGGTGAAGAAGCGCTTCCACTCCCCGTCATTCTCCCTGCATCCGAGGAGTTCATGAAGGGGGGTGCCGGTGATCTTGCCGCCGGGCAGGCCCAGAAGATCCTGCAGGCGCCTGGAGGCATAGGTGATCTCGCCGCTCGTGCCGGTTTCCCACAGCCAGTCGCTGGCGCCGTTTTCAAAATCGTTGAGCAGCAGCTTGATGATGTTCTTGCGCCGCTCCAGCTCGGCGGTGCTGCGGGCCATGCGCAGGGTGTCCTGATAGCGCATGTAGACGATCAGGCTGAGGGCAGAAGCATAGACAATCACCATGACGGCATAGGCCAGCCCTATCGGACTGGACAAATTGGTGTATGCCGAATAGCCAAGGGCGGCAGCTGGTATGGAGATATAGGCCAGGGCGGCCAGGGGGGCCTGGGCCATGCGGAACGACCCCAAGGAGAAGGCGCCCAGGGTCATGGAGGCGATGAGGACGCGCAGGTCATGAGGAGCCTCGGCGAAGAAGGACAGGGGCAGGGCGGCCCAGGTCGCGCCCAGCAAGATGCCCTGGATGCGCACGCTGAAAATGTAGCGGGCGGCGCAGTTCTTGTTCAGGCAGTGGGAGGCGGCCAGGCGCCAATGGATCAGAACGAGGATGGAAATGGCGATGTTGACGCCGCTCCACAGGAACAGGGAGCCTTCGGGGACGTGATTGCGGGCGACCATGAACAGGGCCAGGGAAATGACGATATTGAGCAATATGGTCCAGGGCGTCATGCGCATGATGGAGCGCGCCTGGCGGGCCTGCAGGCGCAGGCTCTCTTCTTCCGTCATGAAGGCCTTGATGGACGCGGCGCGGTGATTGTGTTTTCTGATTCTGCCCAGCAGTTTCCCGATCGTGTTCATGGTCTTGCCCCGGCATCCCTTCCCCGGTTGAGTTTGTGGCCGAAATCATAATCCAGGGGCGTTTAACAAAAGGATGGGGCGGAGAGGACAAATGAGATCCTGGTAAAGCAAGCATGAAAAACTGCGCTGGCAATTTAGGTTTTCATGCCCGTTTGTGGTAGGAATGGAGACGGAATCACGGATTGCGGAGGAAAACTCATGCTGCAAGGCATCTCCATTGTCGTTCTGGTGCTTGTTGCCCTGGTGCTGCTCACTCTTTACAAGGGTATCGTCATCGTTCCGCAAGGATATAATTACACCATCGAGCGGTTCGGGAAATATATCACCACCCTGCAGCCGGGTTTTCACATCATCATCCCCTTCTTCGACCGCATCTCCAACAAGGCCAACATGATGGAGCAGGTGCTGGAGATCCCCAGCCAGGAGATCATCACCAAGGACAACGCCATGGTGCAGGTGGATGGGGTGGCTTTCTATCAGATCATCGACGCGGCCAGCGCCACCTACGAGGTCTCGCGGCTGGAATATGCCATGATCAACCTGGTCATGACCAATATCCGCACGGTCATGGGCTCGATGGATCTCGACCAGCTGCTGTCGCACCGTGACCAGATCAACCACAGCATTCTTTCGGTGGTGGACGAGGCGGCGGGCCCGTGGGGCGTCAAGGTGACGCGCATCGAGATCAAGGACATCCTGCCGCCCAACGAACTGGTGGACGCCATGGCCCAGCAGATGATTGCCGAGCGCAACAAGCGCGCCACCATCTTGCAATCGGAAGGGGTGCGCCAGTCGGCCATCCTGGAGGCGGAGGGCCAGAAGCAGTCGCAGATCCTCAAGGCCGAGGGCGAAAGGGAGGCGGCCTTCCGCGAGGCCGAGGCGCGCGAGAGGCTGGCGGCAGCCGAGGCCAAGGCCACCGAGGTGGTCTCCAGGGCCATTGGCGAGGGGGATGTGCGGGCGATCAACTATTTCGTCGCCAACAACTACGTCAAGGCGCTGGAGAAGCTGGCTTCGGCGCCCAACCAGAAGGTGCTGATGATGCCGCTGGAGGCCTCATCGGTCATCGGTTCCATTGCCGGAATTTCCGAACTGGCGAAAGAGGCCTTCGGCAAGGATGGCGGCAAGACTTCATGAGCCTGCGCGGAGAGGACAGATGGGCATCTCCATCAACTTGTCTCAAAGACCATCCTCATCCCCTGCCAAGAGCCCATGACCTGGGTGGTTGGCAGGGGGTGAGGATGGACGCGCAAGCGTTTTCAGATACCCCCAGATGGCGGAGAGTGGGCCATGTATGAGCTTTTCGTGCAGCAATATGGCTGGTGGACGCTGGGCATCCTGCTGCTGATCGCCGAGATTCTGGTGCCAGGCATCTTTCTGATGTGGTTCGGTCTGGCGGCCCTGCTGACCGGCGTGGTGGACTGGCTGTTTCCGGCCCTTGCCTGGCAATGGCAGATGGTGATTTT
>JALSNA010000515.1 GCA_026987255.1 Hyphomicrobiales bacterium
GGCCTGGCGCACCGCCTCGATGCGGGCCATGTCATCGGCGGCGGAACCTGCGCCGAGCTTGAGCTTGAGCAGGGGGCGGGCGGCATTTTGGTGCGCTTGTGCGGCCATTTCTTTGGGCGGGCCCAGGCTGATGGTGAAAGCGGTGATGAGCGGCTCGGGCCGGCGCAATCCGGCCAGTTGCCAGACTGCCTTGCCGCTCTGTTTGGCGCGCAGGTCCCACAGGGCGCAATCGAGGGCGTTGCGGGCCGCCTTCATGGACAGCAGGCGGGGGATGCCGGTGTGCTCCAGACCGTTTTCGATGGCCGGAGCGATGGCGCGCAATTGCTCCATGGCCTCCTCGATGGTCTCGCCATAGCGGGCGTAGGGGACGGCCTCGCCGCGGCCGCGGTTGCCGTCCTCATCGCTCAGGGTGACGATGATGGTGCGCGCCTCGTTGCGCGCCCCGCGCGAGATGACGAAAGGGCGGATGAGCGGCCAGGCCTGCTCTTCGACGGTGATGCGCAGCATGGGACTGGTCCATGAAAGAGGGCGGAAGAATCGCGTTTCTTCCGCCCTTGTATCATTTTTTCGGATGCCTTGGCCGTCAGGGCATCCTTAATTAACCGTCTTAGGGTCAGGACCCATAAATTTGCACGGCATATGCAGGATTTATGCTGCATATCAGCGTCCTTTCGCCCTCGACAATACCTTCAGGTATTGCCCGCGGACGAAAGAAAGCTGATATTTTGCCTAAATCCTGCATATGTCATCCCTCTTTATGAGTCCTGACCCTAAAGACCTTCCCCACCCCTGCCAACCACCCGTAGTGTCCCATGACCCGGGTGGCTGGCAGGGGGTGGGGATGGAACGCGCAAGCGTTTTCAAGACTTCCGTCAGGCGTTGCCGAGGCGGCCGGTGGCCTGGGCGAGCAGCAGATAGAGCTTGCCCGATTCGGAGGCCAGGCAGGATTCCACCAGATCCTCGCCCTTGGGCGCGCCGGAGACGGTGTCCAGCAGCTGCTCGAAGAGCCGCACGAAGGCATCGACGCGTTCGCGGATGATGGTCTCGCGCGCATAGCGGCGGGAAATCTCGTCGGTCAGGCTGCGGCCGCGGCGCAAGAAGAGATGATGGGTATAGACGGCCACCTCGCCCTTTTTCCAGCGGCTTTCCAGATCCTGCGGCAGATCGCCATGCAGGGCCTTCACCAGATCGCGGCTGGCGGCATTGAGGGCGGAGACGAGCTTTTCGGTCTTGCGCGCGGCGGCGGTCTTGCCCCCCTTGCGCGATGCCTGAGTCCTGGCGGAGGGCAGGCCGAGCTCGCCGGCCAGGGCGCCCGGCGCGCCGGATGCGGACTTGCGGCGGGAGGGGCTGTCAGCGGCCTTGCCGGAGAGGCTGGCAAGGGTGCTCCGGCCGGCGGTGTCACGGGCGCCACTCATCCCCGGAGCCCTGGATGCGGCGCCCTCAGATTTTCCCGGCGAGCCCTCGTCGAGATAGATGCCGGGGCCGGAAATGTCCAGCGAGGTGGCCTGGCGCTTGACGACATCGGCCAGGGCATTCAGGGCCGAGATCTGGTCGGCGACGACGCGGCGCATGTTGTCGGCATTGGCGCGGGTCTCCTCGGGCAGCTCGAGGATGGCGCGCTTGAGCTCGGCGCGCACGATGTCCACCTCCTTGATGACCTGCTGGGCGGTGCGGCGCAGGTGATCGGCGGTGGTGGTGAACTCCTCGGTGGAGGCGGTGAGCATCTCGTTGATGGAGGCAACGAGGCGCTCGTGCTGCTCGCGGATGGCGCGGGCGGCCTTGGCCACCTGGGTATCGGAGATGGCCTCCAGGCGTTCGATCTCCTGGCGCAGGGTTTCCGCCGCGGCGGTGGTCTGGGCGGTGATGAGGCGGCCGATCTCTTCGGTGCGCTCCTGGGCGCCGTCGAGAGAGGAGTTGATGTTGGCCAGGTAGGTCTTCATCAGGGCGTCCACCTCGGTGACGCGGCCGGTGAGCTGGTCGATGAGGCCGGAGAACAGATCCTCGCGGTTGGTCAGCACCTCGGTGATGCGGGCATCGAAGCGGTCGGTGGCGCGCTCGACGACGCCGGAGACCTCCTTGAGGCGCGCCGAGAGGCGCTCGGAGACGTTTTCCAGCTTGCCGGAAAGCTTGATGGCGGTGCCTTCCAGCTTCTCGTCCAGTTCGGTGGCGTTCTCGGCCAGCTTTTCGGACAGGAAGTCGCCAGCCTTCTTCATGTGACCGGTGAAGCGCAGGGTGCTTTCATCGAGCCGCTTGGTGGTCAGGGCGGTGTTCTGCTCCAGATCCTTGGTGGCCTCATCGATGCGCGAGACGATGTGTCCGGCGGTTTCCTCGAAGCGCGAGGTGATGGTGGAGGTGCTTTCGGTCAGTTCATGGGAGAAGGCCTGGGAGGTGTCCTTCAGGTGGCCGACAATGCCGCGGGCGGTGGTTTCCAGGCCTTCATGGAAAGCGCCGGTGGCCTTGCCCAGGTTCTCCAGGATGCGGCCGGTGGCGCCATCGAGGGTCTCGACGAAGTTCTTGCCGGTATGGTCGAGCTGCTGGGTGAGATCGGTGGAAATCTCGGTGAGCAGGGCGTTGGCGGCGTCGAAGCGGCCGCCCAGCTCGCGGGCGGAGCTCTCGATGCGCTCGAACATGGTGGAGCTGGTCTCGTCCAGATGCTCGCGCAAGGTGGCGGCAGTGACGTCGAGCTTGTTGATCAGCTCGCCGGAGGTCTGCTCCAGGCGGGTGGTCAGGCTCAGGGAGGTGGAATCGAGGCGCTCGGCCAGGGTCTCGGAGGTGTCCGCCAGGCGGGTGGAGACATCGCGCGAGACGGTATCGAGCTTTTCGGTGACGGCGGTGGAGACGCTGTCGAGCCGCGAGGTGAGATCGACGGAGGTGTTTTCCAGCCGGGTGGCGAGCTTGCCGGAGGTGTCCTCCAGGCGGGTGGTGAGGTCGGCGGAGGCCATCTCCAGCAGATCGGACATCCGCCCGGTGGCGGTCTCCAGGCGCGAGGCCATGCCGCCGGCGACGGTTTCGATGCGTTCGGTGAGGCCGGAGGTGGAGGTCTCCAGATGGGAGGTCATCTGGGCGGTGGCCTCGGTGACGCGGGCGAAATAGGTGGAGGCGGACTCCTCCAGCTTTCTGGCCATGGCGCCGGAGCTTTCGGTCAGCAGGCCCTCAAGACCCTCGGCGGTGTCGCGCAGCTTCTGGATGACGGTCATGGAGGTGCCGTGAATGCGGCCGGAGAGCTTCTCGGTGGATTCGTCGAAGAACTGCGAGATCTGCGAGGAAGCCTCGGCGGCGCGGGTGAAGAGCTCGCTGGCGCGGGTTTCGAAATGCGAGGAAAGCAGGGCCGATTTCTCGTCGAAAAGCTGGGTGATGCGGCCGGTTGCGCCGTCGGCATGGGCGGCCAGGCGGGCAGCGGTTTCCTCGGCCTTTTCGGTCATCTCGCCGGTGGCCTCCTGCAGGTTGGCGGAAAGTGCTTCTGCGGTGGCGCGCAGGCGCGCGGAGGCCTTTTGCGAGGTCTCATCGATGCGCTTGCCGATGAGGGAAGTGGATTCGTCCAGATACTCGCCGATCTGTCCGGTGGCCTCGGCGACGCGGGCAAAGAGGGTGGAGGAGGTTTCCTCGACCTTGCCGGTCATGGAGCCGGTGGCCTCGTTGATCTGGGCAGCCAGACGGGTGGCGGTCTCCTCCAGCTTGGCGTTCATCCGGCCGGTCGCGGTTTCGGCGCGGGTGAACAGCTCGCTGGATGTTTCCTCCAGGCGGGTGGTCAGATCGGTGGTGGCCTGGGTGAGGTAATTGTGCAGCTCGTCGCGGGCGGAGGCCACGTTGTGGACGAATTCGCCGGAGACCGACAAGAGCTTCTCGCCCATGAGGGAGGAGGCTTCCTCGATGCGCGCGGAGACCTCGCCGCCGGCATTGACGATCTTGTCGGAGAGCTCACCGGCAACGGACTTCAGGTGATAGGTGATGTTGTCGCCGGAGGTCTTGAGCAGTTCGGTGGCCTGGGCGGAGGTTTCGCGCAGCTGCTCGGAGAGGGTGGCGGTCATGCCCTCCACGGAGCGGGCTGCCTCGGTGTTGGTGCGGGCCAGCTCTTCTGCGGAGGCGCGCAGGTTCTCGACCAGGGATTTTTCCAGCTCCTTGACATGGGTTCCGAACTGGGCGGATTCGGAATTGAGGGTGGCGGTGGCCTGGTTCAGGGCCTCGAACTGGACATTGATGTTTTCGGAAAAGCCGCGCGTTTCGTTGAGCAGGACGCCGGACATCTGCTCCAGGCGGGCCACCTGGTTGCCGATCTCGTTGGAGGTCAGGGCAGTGCGCGAGGCGGCTTCCTCCAGGGTGGTGGTGAACTGCGCCGCGGTGCCCTTCAGGCTCTGGTCGAGGCTGCTCAGGGTGGTTGTGGCGGTGTTGACCAGAGAGCCGATCTGGCGGGTGTTCTCCTCCAGCCGGGTGATGACCGGCATGGCCTCGGCGTTGAGCGCCTCGCCGATGCTGGTGAGGGCGGCGCGCTGGTTCTCCAGGCCGTTCAGAAGGGCGCGGATGCGCTCTTCATTGTCGCCGAAGGCGCGCTCCAGGGCGGCCATCTCCTTGTTGACGATGGCTTCCAGCTCACCGGCGCGCTTGACGGCATGCTCCATGCCGCCGACCAGATGGTCGATCTCGCCGCGCACCTTGCGGGTAACGGCGGAAAGGCCGCCGGTGGCCACCTCGTCGGGGCGCATCAGGCGCATGGCAGTGTGCACCAGGGCCTCGGAAACCTGGCGCATGTGCTGGGCGCGCCACAACAGATAGGCAGTTGCCCAGACCAGGAAGACAGGCAGGAAGAGGGCGAGCAGGGCGGTGGCCGTGGTGGGCAGATTGGCCACCGAAAGGGGGTTGTCCATGGCGGTGATGGCGGGGCCATAGATGGCGGCAATGGCGAAGACCCACAAAAGGGAGACGAAAAAGGCGGCCCAGAAAGGCCCCGTGGAGGGGCGGCGCTTCATGCGCGCGATGAGGGCGGCGGTCATGGCGTCGTTCTGGTTGGCCGGGCGGGCGCGCAAGGGCTTGCGGCGCGCAGCCCTGTCCGGCGTGGCTTGCGGCTCGTGCTGGGCGCGGGCGCGCGCGGCATTTTCGCGAGTCTTCTTGGCCATGGTCTTGTGCCTTGTTCTTGTTCGTTGCCCGGCAGGCGGAACTTTCCGAGGGCCGTTCCGGCATGTCCTGCGGCCCTTGCGGGCGGTCAAGACGCCGGGGGTGTTCCGCTGTCCGTGGTAAAGTCCTCGTTGACCCCCATGCCCATCACCTGCTGCCCTTTCTTGAATTTGCAGCGAGCGGCAGGAAGAGGCATTGCTGCATGTTTTCCGGGCCATTATGCCCGCATGTGGCGGCGAATGCCCCGGATAAATCAAAGTTTGGTTAATATTGTGGCTTTTTTTGAATCAAATCCGGCGCATCGTTCACAGTTTGTCAACCATGGAGGCGAAAGCCGAAGGCGCATAAACCCGCTGTTGAGGCCATGATGCTTGGATGATGCCGGCAAGGCAATTCCGTTTCTTGTCACACATGTTCCCGTCTGGAGGATTTCAGATCATGCCGCAAGCCAAAGCCATGCAGACGCGCCCGCATGCGGCGCTGGGCGATGTCGTCGATCTTGGTCATCTGGGCCATTATACCATGGGGGATGTCAAGCTGGAGCGCGAGCTTCTGAGGATGTTCGCCGGGCAGGCGGAGGAGCTGCGCGCCCGGCTGAGGGCGGCGGATGATGACGCGGAATGGAAACTGGCCAGCCACACGCTGAAAGGCGCGGCCATGGCGGTGGGGGCCTTTGCCATTGCCCAGGCGGCGAAAGAGCTGGAGGAGGCGGGCCGGAGCGCGCCCGAAGAGCTTATGTCCGCACTGGATGGCCATCTGGAGGAGTTCCGCGCCGCTTTCGCCCATTGGGAGCGGCAAAGCGCGGCCTGAAGCGGGCGCGCCGAAAGGGACTTTTCGCTGGCATTGGTGAATTTTGGCAAAATCCCGCCGGGACGCGGGTCTGTCTTTTTGCACGGAAGTGCGTCGCACCGGCCCGCTCCCCCTCCCGGCCGCCCAGATGATGGGTGAGGCGTCCGTGAGGGGGATCGGGCCTCTTTTTTGCGCTGAGGCGCGTCGCACCGGCCCGCTCCCCCTCCCGGCCACCCAGATTGTAGGTGAGGCGTCCGTGAGGGGGATCGGGCCTCTTCGG
>JALSNA010000516.1 GCA_026987255.1 Hyphomicrobiales bacterium
GGCAGTGGCAGGTTGTCAGGTGGTCGTTGACCATGCCGGTGGCCTGCATGAAGGCATAGACGATGGTGGGGCCGCAGAAGCGAAAGCCGCGTTTCTTCATGTCGCGCGAGATGGCTTGCGACAAGGGCGTGCTGGCGGGCACTTCGGCGCGGGTGGCGGGGTGGTTGACGATTGGCCGGCCAGAGGTGAAATCCCACAGATATTGCGAAAAGGCCTGCGCTCCGCCCATGGCGACCACGGCGCGGGCATTGGCGATGGCGGCGGCGATCTTGGCGCGGTTGCGCACGATGCCGGCATCTTTCATGAGCCGCTCAACATCGGCCTCGCCCCAGTCCGCCAGCACGGCCGGATCGAAGCTGGCGAAGGCGGCGCGGAAGTTGTCGCGCTTTTTCAGGATGGTCAGCCATGACAGCCCGGCCTGGAAGGAATCGAGGATGAACTTCTCGAACAGCTTCTGCCCGTCGCGCTCCGGGATGCCCCATTCCTGGTCATGATAGGCCATGTAGAGCGCATCGGTTCCGCACCAGCCGCAGCGCGCCAGGCCATCGGCATGGAGGATGACATCCTGTTTCCAGCCGATGGCCATTCACGCCCCCGGCACGCCAAAGCTGGCCCATGAGGGGCGCACCAGGCGCAGTGGCCTATCGCCGGCCAGCAGGGGGATGCCCGCCTCGATGGCGCTGGCGGCCCTGTCCAGGCGCACCAGGGCGATGGCCCTGTTGGCGGCGGTGGAAAAAACCTCTCCCAGCGGCTTTTCGCCCGCCGTGACGGGCGCCCCTGTTTCGAGCGGCGCATCGGCAATCACGGGAACGAGGCGGTTGCGCGCCAGCCCCCTGTGCTGCATGCGCGAGACCACCTCCTGGCCGATATAGCAGCCCTTGGTGAAGCTCACGCCGTTGAGCTGGTCGAAATTCGCCTCGTGGGGAAAGAGCCTGCCTGAGCCTATGTCGGCATCGGAATCGGGCAGCCCGGCGGCGATGCGCGCGGCGTGATAGGCCGATGCATCCGCCTGCAATTTTGCGGCCTGCTGCGCCGTCAGCACGGCGCGGGCGCCGAAGGCGGGCAGGCGCGGATCGGCAAAGGCCGCGATGGCTCCTTGCGCCTCGCCCGCCGCCACGGCCAGATCGGGGCGCGGGGTGATGTCCACATCACGGCGCAGCTTGTACATCTCCATGCGCCTTGCCAGATCGCCGCTGGCGGCGGCGGAGACATCGAGCCAGAAGATCCCGCCGGGGCGGGCGAGAATGAAGAAATCGAACAGGATCTTGCCCTGCGGGGTGAGCAGGCCGGCCCATTGCGCATCCCCCTCGCCCAGGGCGGCCACGTCGTTGGTCACCAGGGAATGGAGAAAGGCGCGCGCCTCGCTCCTTGATACCTCGATGACGGCGCGGCCGGCCAGATGCACGGGATCGATGGCGGATTGTCTTGTCATGGGTTATCCTTTACACCTTGGGGCCATCATACGGGAGCCTGTTCATGGGATCGACCTTTGACATTCTGCTGGCCGGAGGCACGGTGGTCAACCATGCCGGCATGGCGGTGGCCGACATCGGCATCCGCGATGGCAGGATTGCCGCCATCGGCGATCTGGACGGCTCGGCGGCGGTGGAAATCATCGATTGCTCGCATCTGCATGTTCTGCCCGGCGTCATCGACACGCAAGTGCATTTCCGCGAGCCGGGAGGCGAGGCCAAGGAAGACCTGGAGAGCGGATCGCGGGCCGCCGTTCTGGGCGGGGTGACCGCGGTTTTCGAGATGCCCAATACCGCGCCGGCCACCACCACCGCCGAGGCCGTGGCCGGCAAGGTGGCGCGCGCGCGCGGGCGGATGTTCTGCGATTTCGCCTTCTATGTTGGCGCAACGGCGCAAAACGCCGCCATGCTGGGAGAGCTGGAGCGGCTGGAAGGGGTGTGCGGGGTGAAGGTCTTCATGGGCTCCTCAACCGGCGATCTGCTGGTGGCCGATGATGCCGCGCTGGCCGATGTTCTGGCCCACATCCACCGCCGCGCCGCCTTCCACTCCGAGGATGAAGAGCGGCTCAGGGCCCGCAAGGACCTGCGCGCGGCCGGTGATGTGCTCAGCCATCCCCTGTGGCGCGACGAGGAGGCCGCCGTGGCCTCCACGCGGCGCTTGCTGCATCTGGCCGGGAAGGCGGGCAAGCGCATCCACGTGCTGCATGTCTCCACCGCCGGAGAGCTGCCGCTTTTGCAGGCGGCGCGGGATTTCGCCTCGGTGGAGGTCACGCCCCATCACCTGACGCTGGCGGCGCCGGAATGCTACGAGCGGCTGGGCACCCTGGCGCAGATGAACCCGCCGGTGCGCAGCGCGCGCCATCGCGCCGCCCTGTGGGAGGCGCTCAATTGCGGCCTGGTGGATGTGCTGGGCTCCGACCATGCGCCGCACCTGCTGGCGGAGAAGGGCCGCGCCTATCCCGCCTCGCCCTCCGGCATGCCGGGGGTGCAGACCCTGGTGCCGGTCATGCTCGATCACGTCAATGCCGGGCGGCTGTCCTTGCAGCGTTTCGTTGATCTGGTGTGCGAGGGCCCGCACCGGCTGTTCCAGATCGCCGGGAAGGGGCGCATCGCGGCCGGTTATGATGCCGATTTCACCATCATCGACTTAAAGGCGCGGCGCACCATCCGCAACGGCTGGATCGCCTCGCGCTGCGGCTGGACGCCCTATGATGGCATGACCGTCACCGGCTGGCCGGTGGGCACCATGGTGCGCGGCCGGCGCGTCATGTGGGAGGACGAGATCATCGGCGAGGCTTGCGGCGCGCCCATGCGATTCATGGAAACACTGGAGAAAACCCAATGAGCGAAACATTCCGCGCCCTGGTGCTGGACAAGACGGACGAGGGGCAAAGGGCCAGCTTCCGGCAGGTGGACGAGGACTTCCTCATGGAGGGGGATGTGGATGTGGACATCGCCTTTTCCACCGTCAACTACAAGGACGGGCTGGCGATTACCGGCAAGGCCCCCATTGCGCGCACCTGGCCGCTCATTCCGGGGATCGATTTTTCCGGCACGGTGCGCGCATCGCGCAACCCGGACTTTGCCCCCGGCGATGAGGTGATCCTCACCGGCTGGGGCGTGGGCGAGAGCCATCATGGCGGCTATGCCGGGCGCGCGCGGGTGAAGGGGGACTGGCTGGTGCCGCTGCCGGAGGGGCTGTCGCTGGATGAGGCCATGGCCATCGGCACCGCCGGGTTCACCGCCATGCTGTGCGTCATGCGGTTGCAGGAGCTTGGCGTGAGCCCGCAAGATGGCGAGGTGCTGGTGACCGGCGCTTCCGGCGGGGTGGGCTCGGTGGCCACCGCCGTGCTGGCCGGTCTCGGTTTTGCGGTGACGGCCGCCACCGGCAAGCCGGAAGAGGCCGATTACCTCAAGGAGCTGGGCGCGGCGCGGGTGATGGATCGCGCCGGCCTTTCCGGAACACCGCGGCCGCTGGCCAAGGCGCGCTGGGCCGCGGCGGTGGACGTGGCCGGATCCGTGACATTGGCCAATGTGCTCAGCCAGATTCAGCATTCGGGCGTGGTGGCCGCCTGCGGGCTGGCGCAGGGGATGGACCTGCCGGCCAGCGTGGCCCCCTTCATCCTGCGCGGCGTGACCCTGGCGGGGATCGATTCGGTCACCTGCCCGAAGGCGCGGCGCATCGCGGCCTGGTCGCGCCTGGCGCGGGAGCTGGACAAGGGCAAGCTGGCGGCCATGACCCGCCACATCACGCTGGACGAGGTGCCCGAAACGGCGGCGCGGATCACCGGCGGCAAGGTCAGGGGCCGCATCGTGGTGGATATCTGAACAGAGCAAAAAAATGGCCCCGGGTGCTGAAGTCCGGGGCCAGGATGGTGCTGCTTGAACAGTGTCAGAGTCTCAGGAGTTAATTCCTATTGGCGCGTATGGTAGAGAGTGAACTCTCCATTGCGAATGCGGGCGGGGAGGCCTTCGGCCATGCGGGCGACATTTTCCTCGCCGTAGGCGGTGACCATCTCGGAAAGGGCGGCAAAAAGCGCCGCAGAGGCCACGCTGTCGGGATGCAGGCCATCATAGACGGCTTCGCCCCAGGCCTCGATGATGTAGCGCAGGGCGGCATGGCGCGAGCGTTGCTCGCCGGCGGCGAGATCGGCATCTTCCTGCCAGCTGTCCAAGGGGGTCTGCGTCACGTCCATTCTCTCCGCAAATTGTCCTGAAAGCCTGCGCCTTCGTTAGGAAATCCTTTACGTTTTGCGGGTGCGAAAATCCAGCCGGGAATGAAAAAAAGGTTAATGGCGCACCTTCTTCCAGTCTTGCGCATGCCTGTGGCAAAAGCAGGCATGGCCTGACGGATGGGGGTCTTCAGATGGTCAAGAGAGATGCCCCGATGGTTTTCTCTTCTGCTCTGCCGCTACTGGAAAATCACCGTGCCGCGCCGTGCCGCACCCCATGCCTCTGAATGTTCGTCATTTCCAGAAATTGGGGGAGAGGACGACAAGGACAGTGAAGAACTCAAGGCGGCCAAGAAGCATGGCGATGCCCAGGAGGATCTTGGCGGCATCGGGGAGAGTGGAGAAATTGCCGGCCGGGCCGATGATATTGCCGATGCCGGGGCCGACATTGGTGACGGCGGTGACGGCGGCGGATATGGCGGTTGTGAAGTCCACCCCCAGTCCGGCGATGAGCACGGAGAACAGCAGGACGGTGGCGAAAAGGGCCGAGACGAAGGCGAAGACCGACATGGCGATCTCCTGGGTGATGGCGCGGCCTTCATAGGCGATGGTGACAACGCGGTGGGGGCTGGCAAGTTTCTTCAGGTAGGCCTGGGTGGCCAGCATCATGACCTGGAGGCGGAAGATCTTCATCCCTCCCGCCGTGGAGCCGGTGCAGCCGCCAAGAAACATCAAGGCGAAAAAACCGGCGATGGCGAAAGCACCCCAGGTGGTGAAATCGCCCAGGGCATAGCCGGTGGTGGAGACGATGCCGACGACATTGAAGGCGACCTGGCGCAGGGCGGTCAGGAAGGGCAGATGGCCGCTCAGCATGCGCCAGGCGGTGAGGATGAGTATGACCACCGCGAGGATGCGCACGAAGCCCAGCACCTGCTGATCGCGAAAGACGAAAAGGTTGTTCTCGCGCACGGCGCGGACATAGAGCACCATGGGCAGGGAGGCGAGGAACATGAACACGGTGGCGATCCAGTGGATGGCGGGCTGGGTGAAAAAGCCCATGGAGGCGTCATGGGTGGAGAAGCCTCCGGTGGACAGGGTGGTCAGGGCGTGGTTGACGGCATCGAAGGTGCGCATGCCGGCAGCCTTGTAGGACAGGGCGCAAAAGATGGTCAGCACGACATAGGTCATGGCGATGAAGCCGATGAACTGGCGCGCCTGGGGGACGATCTTGTCGGAGCGGTCGGAACTTTCGGTCTGGAAGAGCTGCATGCCGCCGACCTTCAGGAAGGGCAGCATGATGAGCGCCATGACGACGATGCCGACGCCGCCGATCCATTGCGTCAATGAGCGCCACAGGAGAATGCCGGGAGCCATCCTGTCCAGACCGGAGAGCACCGTGGAGCCGGTGGTGGTCAGCCCCGAGACGGTCTCGAACCAGGCATCGGCGAAGCTCATGCCGGGCTCCTGCAGGAAGAGATAGGGAATGGCGCCGAACAGGGAAATGGCCAGCCAGCTGGAGACGGTGAGCAGAAAACCTTCCTTCAGCCGCACCCTTTCCGACCAGGCATCGCGCGAGATGAGCACCAGCATGAGACCGGCAAAGCCGGTGATCAGGGCCGAGCCGGCAAAGACCTTCCAGTCCTCGTTGCTGACCACGAGATCGGCCAGCATGGGCGGCAGCATGAAAAGGGTCAGCACCAGCATGAGCGCGCCGACGACGAAGAAAATGCGGTAGGGATCGATGGGCCCGGCGCGGCGGAGCGCAATATCGCGGGACACAGGATCCGGCTTGCCTGTCTTGCTCATGGGAGAAAAGGAATCCTCGTTGAAATTGCACCGGACTATACGCCGCCAAGGCCCTCAAGGGCAATCGGGCATCTTTATCAACTGTCTTAGGGCGTAGACCCATAAACCCCGCGCCGCCAGCGTGAATATCGCAAAATATCAGTGGGGCATCTCCATCAACAGTCTGAAGACCATCCTCATCCCCTGACAACCATAGGTGGTGCGCCATGATC
>JALSNA010000517.1 GCA_026987255.1 Hyphomicrobiales bacterium
CGGCCCACTCTCCCATGTCGAAGGAATAGCGCAGCATCATGCCCAGCGAGGCGATCATGGAGATGGGGTTGGCCTTGTTCTGGCCGGCGATGTCGGGGGCCGAGCCATGCACCGGCTCGTAGAGGGCGCGGCGCTTGCCCTTTTCGTCCTGGGCGCCGATGGAGGCCGATGGCAGCATGCCCAATGACCCGGTGAGCATGGCGGCCACGTCGGAGAGAATGTCGCCAAAAAGGTTGTCGGTGGCGATGACATCGAACTGCTTGGGGTTGCGCACCAGCTGCATGGCGCAATTGTCGGCCAGGATGTGCTGCAATTCCACGTCCGGGTAATCCTGATCGTGCACCTTGCGCACCACCTCGTCCCACAAAACGCCGGTGACCATGACGTTCTTCTTGTCCGAGGAATGCACCAGGTTGCGCCGGGTGCGCGCCAGATCGAAGGCCACCCGTGCCAGCCGGTCGACCTCGTGGGCGTGATAGAGCTGGGTATCGACGGCGCGCTTTTCGCCGTTTTGCAAGGTGACGATTTCCTTCGGCTGGCCGAAATAGACGCCGCCGGTGAGCTCGCGCACGATGAGGATGTCCAGCCCCTCCACCAGATCGCGTTTCAGGGAGGAGGCATCGGCCAGGGCCGGATAGCAGATGGCCGGGCGCAGGTTGGCGAAGAGCTCCAGATCCTTGCGCAGGCGCAACAGACCGGCCTCGGGGCGCACCTCATAGGGCACATCGTCCCACTTGGGCCCGCCGACAGCGCCGAAGAGCACCGCGTCGGCCTCCATGGCGCGGGCCATGTCCGGCTCGGAAATGGCCACTCCGTGGGCATCGTAGGCGGCGCCGCCCACCAGCCCCTCTTCGGTCTCGAAGGAGGCTATGCCCGCGGCGTTCATCCAGTCGAGAATCTTCCTGGCCTCGGCCATGATCTCGGTGCCGATGCCGTCTCCGGGAAGGAGAAAAACCTTGTATGTGGTCATGAGCCTTTCGCTTTCTTGTCTTTGCGCCTTTCCCTCCCTGCCGGAAAAACGCATGATTTTCTGTCACGAATGGAGCATCCCGCTCCAGGCCCTAGAGCCAGGGCATGGTTTCGGCCTGTTTTTTCTCGTAGGCGGCGATCCTGTCGCGCTTTTGCAAGGTCAGGCCGATGTCGTCCAGCCCTTCCAGCAGGCAGTGCTTGCGGAAAGGGTCGATGTCGAAATGGATCGTGCCGCCGTCCGGGCCGGTGATTTCCTGCCTTTCCAGATCGATGGTCACGGTGGCGTTGGCGCCGCGCGCGGCGTCCTCCATGAGCTTGTCCACATCCTCCTTGGGCAGGACGATGGGCAAAATGCCGTTCTTGAAGCAGTTGGAATAGAAGATGTCGGCAAAGGAGGTGGAGATGATGGCGCGGATGCCGAAGTCCAGCAGGGCCCAGGGCGCATGCTCGCGCGAGGAGCCGCAGCCGAAATTGTCACCGGCGACGATGATGGAGGCATTGCGGTATTGCGGCTTGTTGAGGACGAAATCGGGGTTTTCCGAGCCGTCCTCGTTGTAGCGCATTTCATGAAACAGCGCCTTGCCCAGCCCCGAGCGCTTGATCGTTTTCAGGAACTGCTTGGGGATGATCATGTCGGTGTCGATGTTGGTGATCGGCAAGGGGGCGGCGACACCGGTCAATCTGGTGAACTTTTCCATGGAATGTCCTGAAAAATTGTTGTCTGTCCGCATGCTTTTTCGCCGCTATGGGGCGGCAGGTCAAGGGAGCGGCATGGTTTTCTCAGGCTGCCTTGGGCACAATGGGGCGAAAAGGGCTTCAACTTGCCGCGCCGGGCCGGTATGGTGGAGAACATGACAGGAACGATTCGCATCATCGGCATCGATCCGGGGCTGAGGAACACCGGCTGGGGGGTCATCGACTGCGCAGGCCCGAAGCTGGCCTTCGTCGCCTCCGGGGTGGTGCGCGCCGATACCTCGGCGGCGCTGGCCCAAAGGCTGGTGTTCATCCACGAGGCCCTGCGCGCCATCATCGGCCAATACGGGCCCGACGAGGCGGCGGTGGAGGAGACCTTCGTCAACAAGGATGCGCGGGCCACCCTGAAGCTCGGACAGGCGCGCGGCGCGGCCCTGCTGGCCCCGGCCGGCATGGGGCTCGAAGTGGCCGAATACGCCCCCAACAGGGTCAAGAAGGCGGTGGTGGGTTCAGGCCATGCGGACAAGGGCCAGATCGGCGCCATGGTGCGCATTTTGCTGCCCAGGGCGAAGCCGGACAGCGCCGATGCCGCCGATGCCCTGGCCATCGCCATCTGCCATGCCCATCACAGGGGCGCGGCCCTGCGGCTGCGGATGGCGACATGATCGCGAAACTGAAGGGCATCATCGATTCGAAGGGCGAGGACTGGCTGGTCATCGATGTTTCCGGCGTCGGTTATCTGGTGGAATGCTCGGCGCGTACCCTCTCGGCCCTGCCCGGCCCGGGGGAGGCAGCGGAGGTCTTTACCCGCATGCTGGTTTCGGAGACGGCCATCCGCCTGGCCGGATTCGCCACCGCGGCGGAGCGCGACTGGTACGGCATTTTGTCCAATGTGCAGGGCGTGGGGCCGAAGGTGGCCCTGGCCCTGCTCTCGGCGCTGTCTCCGGCGGAGCTGTCCTCGGCCATCGCCATGAACGATGCGGCCATGCTGGCGCGCGCCCAGGGCGTGGGGCCGAAGCTGGCGCGGCGCATCGCCTCGGAGCTGAAGGACAAGGTCCCGGCCTTTGCCGCCGTCACGGATGGCGCGCAGGCGCAATTTGCGCAGGTGGCCGGGGCTTTGGACGCCAATGCCCCTTCGGCGGCGTCCGATGCGGTCTCGGCTCTGGTCAACCTCGGCTACGGTCAGGCCCAGGCAGGCGCGGCGGTGGCCACGGTGCTGGCCGAAGCGGGGGAAAAGGCCGATGCGGCGCACCTCATCCGCCTTGCCCTGAAGGCCCTGGCGCAATAAGGAATGGCCATGAGCAACCGGCTGGTGACAGGAGACAGGAAGCCCGAGGACGACCTGGAGGCGCATTTTCGCCCCCAGGTGCTGGATGATTTCATCGGCCAGGAACGCGCCAAGGCCAATCTGTCGGTCTTCATCCAGGCCGCCAGGGGGCGCGGCGAGGCGCTCGATCACGTGCTCTTCGCCGGGCCTCCGGGGCTGGGCAAGACGACGCTGGCGCAGATCGTGGCGCGCGAACTGGGGGTCAATTTCCGCGCCACCTCCGGCCCCGTCATCGCCAAGGCGGGCGATCTGGCCGCCCTGCTGACCAACCTGGAAGAGCGCGACGTGCTGTTCATCGACGAGATTCACCGCCTCAATCCGGCGGTGGAGGAGGTGCTCTATCCGGCCATGGAGGATTTCCAGCTCGATCTGATCATCGGCGAGGGCCCGGCGGCGCGCTCGGTGCGCATCGAGCTGGCGAAGTTCACCCTCATCGGCGCCACCACCCGCACCGGCCTTTTGACCACGCCCCTGCGCGACCGCTTCGGCATCCCGGTGCGGCTGCAATTCTACACCGTGGCGGAGCTGGAGCGCATCGTCAAGCGCGGCGCGCGGGTGCTGGGCATGGCCATTTCCGAAGATGGCGCGGCCGAGATCGCCCGCCGGGCGCGCGGCACGCCCCGCATTGCCGGACGGCTGCTGCGCCGGGTGCGCGATTTTGCCGCCGTGGCCGGGGCCGAGGTGGTGGATGCGAAGCTGGCGGATGAGGCCCTGCGCGCCATGGAGGTGGACGGGCGCGGGCTGGACGCCCTGGACCGGCGCTATCTGAGCTGCATTGCGCAAAATTATGGCGGCGGGCCGGTGGGGGTGGAGACCATCGCCGCGGCGCTTTCCGAATCGCGCGATGCCCTGGAGGAGGTCATCGAGCCCTTCCTCATCCAGCAGGGCCTTTTGTCGCGCACCCCGCGCGGGCGGGTGCTCACCGCCCATGCCTTCCGTCACCTGGGGCTGGCCGCGCCGCCCAGGGCCGCCGGCCAGCCCGATCTCTTCGGCGAAGAGGAGGGATGAGGACTTTCATGACCTGTCCTTCCACATCGCAAGGCTGGCCCGGCCTGGCCGGGCGCATCGAGGGGCGGATGCATGTGCTGCCGGTGCGCGTCTATTACGAGGACACGGATTTTTCCGGTTTCGTCTATCACGCCAACTACCTGAAGTTCTGCGAGCGCGGGCGCTCCGATTTCCTGCGCCTGGCCGGGGTGCATCATCACGAGCTGCACCGGGGCGGCTTGGGCGGGCGGATGGGCTTCGTGGTGCGGCGCATGGCTTGCGATTTCCTGAAACCGGCGATGATCGACGATGTGCTGGAGGTGCGCTCGCGCTTTCTGGGCCTGCGCGGGGCGCGCATGGAGATCGCCCAGGACATCTGGCGCGGAGATGAAAAACTCTTTGCCGCCCATGTCGGCGCCGCCCTGGTCAACGCACAGGGCCGGCCGCTGCGCTTTCCCAAGCAGATGCGGGCGGTTCTGGATGAGCTGATCTGGAGCGGTGAGGCCGAATCGTGAAAATTCGAATCACTCCGGTAAGGCGCTGTTAACCATAAACTGCTTGTGTCATCCTTGCGCCAACAGCCCCTTGCGAGGGCCGATTCGCGCCGAAGTTTTGACATGATGATTGGCGAGAAGAACGCCGGATGCGCGCCGGCGCGTCTTGTGAACACCCGAAAGGCAAGGGCAGGATGGATGTAGAAATCGCACAGGGTCTGGCCGCGCAGCAGGATTTTTCCATCCTGGCCATGTTCATGCGCGCCACCTTGATGGTCAAGATCGTCATGGGCGGGCTGGTGGTTGCCTCCATCCTGTGCTGGGCCATCGTTTTCGAGAAAATCTTCGCCATCGGCCGGGTGCGCATGGCCATCGCCAGGTTCGACAAGCTGTTCTGGTCCGGCAAGTCGCTGGACGAGATCTATGCGGCGGTTGCCCATGGGCCCAAGGTGGGCTCGGCGGCGCTGTTCATGGCCGCCATGGACGAATGGCGGCGCTCGCAGGCGGCCGCGGCGCGCGCCGGGGTCAGCTCCCTGGTGCAGCGCATCGAGAAGGTCATGGACGTGGAGCTGCAACGGCAGACGGAAAAACTGGAGCGCCGCCTTCTGGTGCTGGCCACGGTGGGCTCGGTGTCGCCCTTCATCGGCCTGTTCGGCACCGTGTGGGGCATCATGAACTCCTTTCAGGCCATCGCCATCTCCAAGAACACCAATCTGGCGGTGGTCGCGCCCGGCCTGGCCGAGGCGCTGTTCGCCACCGCCCTTGGCCTGCTGGCGGCCATTCCGGCGGTGATCTTCTACAACAAGTTCTCCCATGACATCTCGCGGCTGGGATCGCGGATGGAGAACTTCATCGAGGAGTTTACCGCCATCCTGTCACGGCAACTGGAAGAGGCCTACTAGATGGCGGCGGGACTGCACGGAACACAAGCCACGGGATCACGGCGCGGACGCAGGCGGCGGGCGCGGCTGGCGCCGATGAGCGAGATCAACGTCACGCCCTTCGTCGATGTCATGCTGGTGCTGCTCATCGTCTTCATGGTGGCCGCGCCCATGCTCACCGTGGGCGTGCCCATAGAAATGCCAAAAACGAAGGCCAAACCCTTGCAGGGAGAAAAGGAGCCGGTGACCGTGACGGTGAAAGCCGACGGCACGGTGTTCCTGCAAAATACGGAAATCGACCCTGAAACCCTGAGCGCCAAGGTGCGGGCCATTGCCGAGAATGGCTATGACGAGCGCGTTTATGTGCGCGCCGACAAGGCGGTGGACTATGGCAAGGTCATGAAGGTCATGGGGGCGCTGTCGGCCGCCGGTTTCAAGCGCCTGGCGCTGGTGACCGCTCCGGCGGACGCGGCGGCCGGGGGCAGAAAACGCGGCAACAAGTCCGGGAAACGCTGAAAGTGCGCGTGACGCTGGTCATATCCTTGCTCATGCATCTGGCCATCCTCTTTGCGGCCATCGTCGTGCTGCCCGCGCCGGAGGAGTTCAAGGTCACGCCGCAAGAGGCCCTGCCGGTGGAAATCGTCAGCTCCATCGAGGATGATTCGAAGCGCGTGGCCATGCGCAAGGAGACGCAAAAGCCGCCCAAAGCGGTGAAAAAGCCCGCCCCGCCCAAGGTGGAAAAGCCCAAGCCGGTGGAAAGGCCCGCGCCGAAGCCGGCC
>JALSNA010000518.1 GCA_026987255.1 Hyphomicrobiales bacterium
GAATTCTTCAATCTCTTTGCGGACATGGCCCGCTTCAGCTGGGTTCTGCCGCTGATCGGCGGCGGCAAGACCCGCTTTCAGCCGGTCTATGTGGGCGATGTGGCCAGGGCCATCTCGAAATTGCTCGAAAGCGGCGGGCAGCAGGGCAAGATTTTCGAGCTCGGCGGCCCGGAGGTGCTGACCATGCGCGAGCTTTTAGAGTTCATGCTCATGGTCATCCGCCGCAAGCGCCTGCTGCTCCCCGTCCCCTTCTTCGCCGCCCGCATCATGGCCTGGCCCATGCAGGTCATCCCCGGCGCGCCGCTGACCCCAGATCAGGTGCTGATGCTGCAAGCGGACAACCTGGTCAGCGATGCGGCCAGGCAGGAGGGGCGCACCCTGGAGGGGCTGGGAATAGGCGCGGAGGGCATCGAGGCCATCGTGCCGGAATATCTGGCGCGCTTTCGCCCCCAGGGCCAGTTCACCGTGGTGCGCGAGGCCCTGGCCAGCCTGCTGAACCGGCCTGCCTGAGGCCAGTCCCCGGGGCAATTGCGGAATGGCCTTTTCACTTGGGTGGAAAGCCATGTCAGGGCGCTTGCATTGCCGCGTCTGCTCCTGCGGCATGGTGTGATTCGACAAGTTATCGTGAATCCGCTTTAATGGCCCTTGCCGGGGGGCAATTCCGGTATGGGGGCATATGGGAGATCATGTTCACGCATGAAGACGTCTGGCGGGCCATCGACCTGCTGGCGCGCAAGAATGGATTGTCCACCTCGGGCCTGGCCAAGCGGGCGGGGCTGGATGCGACTTCCTTCAACAAGTCAAAGCGGATCACCACCAATGGCCGGCCCCGGTGGCCTTCCTCGGAGAGCCTGGCAAAGGTCTTGCGCTGCACCAACACGACATTTTCGCAATTTGCCGAGCTGGTCACGCCCTGTGGCGATCCTGCCATGCGCACCCATATCCCGCTCATCGGCCTGGCGCGCGCCGGGGCGGGCGGATATTTCGACGATGCCGGATTTCCCGCCGGTTCCGGCTGGGAGGACGTGCAATGCCCCGGGGTGCGCGACGAGAACGCCTATGCCCTGCGCATCACCGGAGACAGCATGGAGCCGGTCTATCGCGAGGGCGACATCATCGTCGTCTCGCCCAACAGCGCCCCGAGGCGCGGCGACAGGGTGGTGGTGCGGCTGAGCGATGGCGAGGTCATGGCCAAGATCCTGACGCGCAGAACGGCCGAATCCGTGGTGCTCGATTCCTTCAATCCGGATTAT
>JALSNA010000519.1 GCA_026987255.1 Hyphomicrobiales bacterium
ATGATGCAGCAGTTCCGCAACCAGACAGGAACCGGAAAATAGGCTCCTTAGGGTGTAGACCCATAAACCCCGCACGGATGAGAAAACCGCCCATCGGAGCCACTCCCCGCTTGACTTGGCCCGCCCGTGGCGCTATGTGCCTTCCTGCACTGGCGCAGAAGCGCGCGCTGGCGCCCTTGGGGACTCGTCTAATGGTAGGACAGCGGACTCTGACTCCGTAAGTCCAGGTTCGAATCCTGGGTCCCCAGCCAACCACCGCCAGAACAGACGGGCATCCATCGGGATGCCTTTTTTGTTGTCTGATCACGAACCGGAAAAACCGCCATGAAGCCCGCCGGACGCGCCGCCGCCGCCATCGAGATCCTCCAGGCCGTCACCGGCCGCCATCAGCCCGCGGCCTGCGCCCTGCGCGACTGGGGCCGCGCCCACCGCTTTGCCGGTGCGCGCGATCGCGCCGCCATCGGCGATCTCGTCCATGAGGCCCTGCGGCGCGCCGCCTCCCTGGCCTGGCGCATGGATGATGACAGCCCGCGCGCCCTGATCCTCGCCCTGCTCGCCTTCGCGCGCGCCACGCCGCTTGCGGATATCGCCGCCATGGGTGATGAGCCTTACGGTTTCGGCCCTCTGAGCGCGGCGGAAAAGCAGGCCCTGGCCATGCCGCGCCCCCTCGATGATGCGCCAGACTGGGTGCGCGGCGATTTTCCGCAATGGCTGCAAGCACACTTTCTCGACGCCTTCGGTGATGCTGCGGCGGCCCACGGCCAGGCCCTGGCGCGGCGCGCCCCGGTGGATGTGCGCGTCAATGCGCTCAAGGGCGATCGCGCCAAGGCGCGCAAGGCCCTGGCGCGCTTTCGCCCGCTTGAAACGCCATATTCCCCGCTCGGCCTGCGCTTCGCCCCCGGCCCGGATGGCCGCCTGCCCAATGTGACGGCCGAATCCGCTCATGGGCGCGGCCTCATCGAGGTGCAGGACGAAGGCTCGCAGATTGCCGCGCTTCTGTGCTCCGCGCGCCCCGGCGAACAGGTGCTCGATCTGTGCGCCGGAGCAGGCGGCAAGACCCTGGCCCTGGCGGCGCAGATGCATAACCGCGGCCAGATCCACGCCCATGACGCCGACAGGCACCGGCTGCGTCCCATCCATGAGCGCATCAGGCGCGCCGGGGTGCGCAATGCGCAGATCATCGCCCCGCACCAGCCCGGCAAGCTGGATGCCCTGCGTAGCCGCATGGATCTGGTGCTGGTGGATGCCCCCTGCTCCGGCTCCGGCACCTGGCGGCGCAGGCCGGACGCCAAATGGCGGCTCTCGAAGAGCGCCCTCGAAACCCGCATGAAAGCCCAGCGCGAACTGCTGCGCCAGGCGGCCGCATTCGTCAAGCCCGGCGGCCGGCTTATCTACGTGACCTGCTCCGTTCTGCCGGTGGAAAACGATGCACAGGTGAAGGCCTTCCTCAAGGAGCAAAAGGCCTTTTCCCTGCTCGATTGGCAAGATCAGGCCGGCGCCCTGGCCAGCCAGCCGCAGACGGCGCACGAATCGAAAACCCTGCAACTGACGCCGCTGGAACACGAAACGGACGGCTTCTTCATCGCCATCATGGGGCGCGCGCTCTGAGCAGGTCCTCCCTGGCGGACGGATCGCGGTCTGTCATGCCTTTGTTACATGCATCCACCATCTTCCCCCTGACCGCTTGGCCAGCACCGGCTGCCAAGTGAACGGTCTTGCCTGCGCACATGTGCATGGCGCGCGCAAGCCAGTCACCCTTGCCCGTTTTGCCTCCATGGGAGACGCCTTTTTCCACCTTCTTTGATTGACAAAGCCCCTGGAAAGGGCAAAAATCCGAAAAAAAATGATGGCAAAACGAAAATCCGTCAACCAACGGGAGATACCAGGACGATGAAAAAACGCATTCTGGCCGCAGCGGCCATCTTTCTCATGAGCACCACGGCCTCCTGGGCCGCCACCGAAATCCAGTGGTGGCATGCCATGGGCGGCGTCAATGGCGAGCGCGTCAACAAGATCGCCAATGACTTCAACAAGACCCAGAGCGAATTCAAGGTGGTGCCGGTCTACAAGGGCAACTACACCGAGACCATGACCGCCGCCATCGCCGCCTTCCGGGCCCGCAAGCAGCCGCATATCGTGCAGGTCTTCGAGGTCGGCACCGCCACCATGATGGCCGCCAGGGGCGCGGTCTATCCGGTCGAGGACCTGATGAAGGACAATGGCATCGCCTTTGACAAGTCGGTCTATCTGCCCGCCGTCATTTCCTATTACCAGACGCCAAAGGGCAAGCTTCTGTCCATGCCCTTCAACTCCTCCACCCCGGTGCTGTGGTACAACAAGGACGCCTTCGCCAAGGCTGGCATCGCCACTCCGCCCAGGACCTGGGACGAGGTCTTCGCCGATGCGAAAAAGGTGCGCGCCGCCGGATATGAATGCGGCTTCTCCTTCGGCTGGCAGTCCTGGGTGATGATCGAGAACTACTCCGCCTGGCACAACCTGCCCATCGGCACGAAGGAAAACGGCTTTGCCGGTCTGGACACCGAGTTCACCTTCAACAACAAGGCGGTCAAGACCATTCTGGGCGACATTGCCGCCTCCCAGAAGGACAAGCTCTTCGTCTATGGCGGCCGGCGCGGCGATTCCCTGCCGCTGTTCACCAATGGCAAGTGCGCCATGTGGCTGAACTCCTCGGCCTATTATGGCGGCATCAAGAAGCAGGCCAAGTTCAAGTTCGGCCAGACCATGCTGCCGCTCGATACCCGCGTGGCCAAGGCGCCGCAGAACTCCATCATCGGCGGCGCCACCCTGTGGGTGCTCAAGGGCAAGCCCAAGGGCGACTACAAGGGCGTGGCCCTGTTCCTGAAATACCTCTCCTCGCCCAAGGTGCAGGCCTGGTGGCATCAGGAAACCGGCTATGTGCCCATCACCACCCCGGCCTACGAGTTGTCGAAGAAGCAGGGTTTCTATGAAAAGAACCCCGGCACCGACACCGCCATCAAGCAGCTGTCGCTGAACCCGCCGACCCCCAATTCGCGCGGTCTGCGCTTTGGCAATTTCGTCCAGGTGCGCGACATCATCAACGAGGAGATGGAGGCCATCTGGAGCGGCAAGAAGGACGCCTCCAGGGCCATGGATGACGCCGTTGCCCGCGGCAATGTCCTGCTGCGCAAGTTCGAGGCCGCCAACAAGTAAACCGCGCTAGCGGGGCACAAGCGAAGCGCCCCGGCCTTGTGCCGGGGCGCATCCTGGGGATACCATCGGTTCATGCTCAAGCGGGTTCATTTCAGGCCATCCATTCTGCCTTATCTTCTGGTCGCGCCACAGGTGGCCATCACCATCATCTTCTTCATCTGGCCCGCCAGCCAGGCCCTGTGGCAATCCATGCTGGTGGAGGATGCCTTCGGCCTGAGCTCCAGGTTCGTCTGGTTCGACAATTTCAAGGCGCTTTTTGCCGATCCCACCTATCTGGGCGCCTTTCAGCGCACCGCCTTTTTCTCTCTCATGGTGGCCGCCATCTCCATGTCCGCCGCCCTGGCGCTGGCCGCCATGGCCGATCGCGTCATCAAGGGCGGCAAGACCTACCGCACCTTGCTCATCTGGCCCTATGCCGTGGCCCCCGCTGTCGCCGGGGCGCTGTGGATGTTCATGTTCGATCCCACCATCGGCATTGCCGCCAATGCCCTGAAGGCCCTCGGCGTGGACTGGAATTTCCGCGTCAATGGCAACCAGGCCATGGCCCTGGTCATTCTCGCCGCCTCATGGAAGCAGATTTCCTACAACTTCCTGTTCTTCCTGGCCGGCATGCAGGCCATCCCGAAATCCCTCATCGAGGCCGCCGCCATCGACGGCGCGGGCCCGGCAAGGCGTTTTTGGACCATCATCTTCCCGCTGATCACCCCGACCACCTTCTTCCTGCTGGTGATGAACGTGGTCTATGCCTTCTTCGACACCTTCGGCATCATTCACGCCGTCACCAAGGGCGGCCCGGCCAAGGCCACCGAAATCTTAGTCTACAAGGTCTACAATGACGGCTTCGTCGGCCTCGATCTGGGCGGCTCGGCGGCCCAGTCGGTCATTCTCATGGCCATCGTCATCGGCCTGACCGTCATCCAGTTCCGCTATATCGAAAAGAGGGTGGAATACTGATGATCGAAAAACGCCCCCTGGCCAACATCATATCCCACACCGTGCTGATTCTCGGCATCTTCATCGTCGCCTTTCCCATCTGGATCACCTTCGTCGCCGCCTCCCATGACGCGGTGCGCATGACCCAGATCCCCCTGCCCCTGCTGCCCGGCGGGCATTTCTGGGAGAACCTGCGATATGCCTTCTCCAGGGGCGTGGGCAATGCGCGCGAAATCTCCGTCGGCATGATGCTGTTCAATTCCCTCGTCATGGCGCTGATGATCGCCGGCGGCAAGATCGCCATCTCCCTGCTGTCGGCCTTCGCCATCGTCTATTTCCGCTTCCCCTTCCGCATGGCCTTCTTCTGGATGATCTTCATCACCCTCATGCTGCCGGTGGAGGTGCGCATCATCCCCACCTACAAGGTGGTCGCCGATCTGGGCATGCTGGACAACTACTGGGGCCTGTCCATCCCGCTCATCGCCTCGGCCACCGCCACTTTCATGTTCCGTCAGGTCTTCCTGACCATCCCCGATGAAATGCTCGAGGCCGCCCGCATCGACGGGGCGGGCCCCATGCGCTTTTTCTGGGACATTCTCGTCCCCATGTCGCGCACCAACATCGCCGCCCTCTTCGTCATCCTGTTCATCTATGGCTGGAACCAGTATCTGTGGCCCTTGCTCATCACCACCGACAAGAGCATGTACACCATCGTCATGGGCATCAAGAGCATGCTCGAGGCCGCCGAGGAAGCCCCCGAATGGCACCTCATCATGATGTCGGCCCTTTTGGCCATGCTGCCGCCGGTGATCGTCGTGGTGGGCATGCAGAAACTGTTCATCCGCGGCCTGACGGAAACGGAAAAATGATCTTCCGCCCCAGGGCGGCCAACCTGACCGGGAATAGCATCCATGGCTGAAGTCTCCATCCGCAATGTCAGCAAGAGCTATGGCGACAACGAGGTTCTCCACGATGTTTCCGTGGAGGTGGCCGATGGCGAGTTCATCGTCATCGTCGGCCCCTCCGGCTGCGGCAAGTCCACCCTGCTGCGCATGGTGGCGGGCCTGGAGGAGATCACCACCGGCGAGATCGCCATCGGCGGGCGGGTGGTCAACGATATCGAGCCCAAGGATCGCGACATCGCCATGGTCTTCCAGAACTACGCCCTTTATCCGCACATGAGCGTGTTCAACAACATGGCCTATGGTCTCAAGCTCAAGGGCCTGCCCAGGGACGAGATCGAAAGGCGCGTGCGCCAGGCGGCCGAGACCTTGCAGATCGCGGACTATCTGGACCGCAAGCCGCGCCAGCTCTCCGGCGGCCAGCGCCAGCGGGTGGCCATGGGCCGCGCCATCGTCCGCGATCCGGCGGTTTTCCTCTTCGATGAGCCGCTGTCCAATCTTGACGCCAAGCTGCGGGTGCAGATGCGGGTGGAAATCCGCAAGCTGCAGCACCGCCTGGGCGTGACCGCGCTCTATGTCACCCATGATCAGGTGGAGGCCATGACCATGGGGGACAGGCTCATCGTCCTCCATGACGGATATGCCGAACAGATCGGCGCTCCCATGGAGCTCTACGAAGACCCGAAGACCCGCTTCGTCGCCGGCTTCATCGGCTCCCCGGCGATGAATTTTCTCGACGGCGAAACCGGTGATGGGAAGATCCGCTTCGGAAAAGATGCCGCCCTGCCCTGCCCGCCCGGCGCGCCGGCCGCAACCAGGGTCACCGCCGGGGTGCGCCCGGAGCACTTTTGCTTGAGCGAAAGCGGCGAGGAGACGGACATTCGCCTGCATGTGGATGTCATCGAGGCCCTGGGCGCCGATACCCTGGTCCATGGCCACATCGAGGATGCCGAAGATGGCGCAAACGATCTCGTCATCAAGCTTTCCGGCCAGCCGCGCTTTGCCATCGACAGCACCATCGCCATCACCGCAAGGGCCGAAAGGATCTACCTCTTCGACCCGGCCACAGGCAAAAGACTGTGAG
>JALSNA010000520.1 GCA_026987255.1 Hyphomicrobiales bacterium
CATCGCGACGCCTTCCAGGAGGTGGATTATGGCCGGCTGCTGGGCGGGATTTGCAAGCACGTGGAGGAGGTGACGCGGACGCAGCGCCTGCCGGAGGCCATTTCGCGGGCCTTTCACGCCGCCATGAGCGGACGGCCGGGGCCGGTGGCCTTGGCCTTGCCGGAGGATGTGCTCTCGGCCATGGTGGATGAGGTGGAGGTGGCCCAGGCGGCGCATGTGGCGCGCCCGGCGCCGGCGGAAGAGGACATGGCGGCCTTCATGGAGATGCTGGCGGTATCGCGCAGGCCGCTGATCATCGCCGGTGGTTCGCGCTGGGACGAGGCGGCGCGGCGGCGGCTGATGGCGGTTGCGGAGGCCTTGCAGGTTCCGGTGGCGGTGTCGTTCCGCCGCCAGATGCTGTTCGATGCCCTGCATCCGGCCTATGCCGGGGATGTGGGGCTGGGGATCAACCCGGCGCTGAAGGAGAGGATCGGGCAATCGGATCTGCTCATCTTGCTGGGCGGGCGCTTTTCGGAGGTGCCCTCGCAGGGGTATTCGCTGCTGGGCATACCGGAGGCGCACAAGGCGCTGGTGCATGTTCATCCCGGCGCGCGGGAGCTGGGGCGGGTCTATCGCCCGGCGCTGGCCATCAATGCCACGCCGGGGGCCTTTCTTGCCGCCCTGGAGCGGCGCCGGGCCGTGGGCGCGCCGGAGCGCAGCGCATGGGTGGGCGCGGCGCATGCCGATTACCTGGCCTGGAGCGGCGAGCCGCCAAAGACGCCCGGAGAGGTGCAGATGGGGGAGATCGTCGCCTGGCTGCGCGAGCATGCGCCGAAGGATGCCATCATCACCAACGGGGCGGGCAACTATGCCATCTGGGTGCATCGTTTCTGGCGTTTCAGGGCCTGGGGCAGCCAGCTTGCGCCGGTGTCGGGCTCCATGGGCTATGGCCTGCCGGCGGCGCTGGCGGCCAGGCTGGCGCATCCTCAGCGCATGGTCATCTGTTTTGCCGGGGATGGCTGTTTCCAGATGACCATGGCCGATTTCGCCACCGCGGTGCGCTACGGGGCGAAAATCATCGTCCTGGTGGTGGACAATGGCCAATATGGCACCATCCGCATGCACCAGCTGCGGCGCTTTCCGGACAAGGACTGCGCCACCGGCCTTGCCAACCCCGATTTCGCCGCCTACGCCCGCGCCTGCGGCGGAATGGGCCTGCGGGTGGAGTCAACGGAGGCATTCGCCCCCGCCTTCGCGGC
>JALSNA010000521.1 GCA_026987255.1 Hyphomicrobiales bacterium
ATGAAGCATGAATCCTGCAGATGCCGTTCAAATTTATGGGGCCTGACCCTAGTTAAAGATGCCCGTCAGACGAAGATGGATGCACTGAGGCAATGCAAGGCCCCGCCGAGATGTGCGGTGGGCGAAGATACGAACGCCACCGAAAACCCTTCCGCACCCAGCATGTCCCGCATCCGGATCATGTCCTGGCGCGGCGTTTCGGCAAATCGCGGCGCAATGATCCACCGCCCGATCTCTATCCAGTTGACTAAGGAGGCATAACGCTCCCCGCGGCTGCGGATGGGGATGCGCAGGATGCGCGCCTTGGGATCGTGCCGGGCGATGGCCTCTTCCAGCCGCGCCATGCGCGCCCGGTCGGCCTTGACCGAAAGATTCCACGCTAGGGCATAAAGATGTTCATCCAGCACCCGCACATGCACATCCGCATGGCCGGTCTGCTCGCCCGCAAAACCGGTGAACACCAGCCATTTGCGGACACCCAGCACCGCGGAATGGGTATCCAGGTCCTTGCGCCGCAAGCCATTGACGCGCAGCACATCCCGCGTCACCAGCATCAATCCATCAGCCCCGGCCACCATGTTGCCTCGCGGAAGGCACGACAGGGGCACAGGCTCCACGGGTGCCGCGCACAAGCGGGCAAAAAGGGCATCATCGGCAGGCCGTCCCATGTCCTCGATACGCGGCCGCAGCCAGCGCACCCCACCTGCGCCACGCACCGCCACCGGCGAACGATCGCGAATCCATGGCGTGTCATAGGGCGCGGTCAGAACGGCAAAGCGATCGGGCCTTTCCATGCGCTCCACGAAGGCGCGCGAAAAGGCCTCATCCTGTGACAGCAAAATGACACCGCAATGATGCGATACCGCCTCCGCAATGCCCTCCAGCACCGGCAGGATGTCGCACCGGTAATGCGCCACCATGACCGCATCCGGGATGGCATAGTCCGGAATGATGAGCCCCGCGCCCGCCATGCGGCAGCTATTTCACCCCGCCGCGATCACCGCCATTGCCGCCGCCAAGACCGCCGCCATCGGACAGGTTCGGCTTCAAACGGCGCTTGCCGGCCCTGTATCCGGCCCGCGCCCCGGCCCTGTGGCCAGCGCGTTTTCCGGCCCTGTGACCTGCCCGGTATGGAGCCTTTTTCCAGTTGCCAACGCGTTTGCCGCTCCTGTGGCGCCTGCGCACCCGCTCTTTCGCTGCCTGCGCCGCACCGGCCTCCACCGGCACCGGAACAAA
>JALSNA010000522.1 GCA_026987255.1 Hyphomicrobiales bacterium
GACGCCGGCCGCGTTGAGCGCCGCCACCGTGTCGCCGCCGCCGGCCACTGTCGTCAGCTTGCCGGCCTTGGTCAGCTCCGCGGCGGCGCGCGCGATCTCCACCGTTCCGGTGTCGAAGGGCGGAATTTCGAAGGCCCCCAGCGGGCCGTTCCACAGCAGCGTCCTGAGATCCTGCAACCGCAGTTTCAGATCGGCGATGGACTGCGGCCCCACGTCGAGGATCATGGCGTCCGACGGCACCCCGTCCAACGCGCAGGTCTTTGCCTCCGCCCCAGCCTTGAACTCCTTGGCGCAGGTGGCGTCCGAGGGCAGCACGATCTCGCAATCGTTGGCCTTGGCCTTGTCCATGATGTCTTTCGCCAGGGGCACGAAATCGGGCTCCGCCAGCGACTTGCCCACGTCATGGCCGAGCGCCAGCAGGAAGGTGTTTGCCATGCCGCCACCGACGATGATCTGATCCATGCGCGCCATGAGGTTCTCCAGCACCGGGATCTTGGTGGAGACCTTGGCCCCGCCGACCAGCGCCGCGGTGGGCCTTTGCGGATCGTCCAGGGCGGCCGACAGCGCCTCCAGCTCCTTCATCAGCGACAGTCCGGCATAGGAGGGCAGGAACTTCGTGATGCCATAAGTGGAGGCATGGGCCCGGTGCGACACCGAAAAGGCGTCGTTGACATAGATGTCGCCGAGCACCGACAGGCGGCGCGCGAAGTTCTCGTCGTTCTCCGTCTCGCCGGGATGGAAACGCAGGTTCTCCAGCATGAGCACCTCGCCGGGCTTCAGCGCCCAGACGGCCTTCTCGGCCACCTCGCCGACGCAATCGGAGGCGAATTTCACCTCCTTGCCCAGCACCTTGCCCAGGGCCTCGGCCACCGGGGCGAGCGAGAACTTCTTGTCCCTTTGCCCCTTGGGGCGGCCAAAGTGCGACAGCACCACCACCTTGGCCCCGCGCGCGGCCAGATCGGCCACCGTGGGCGCGAAGCGCTCGATGCGGGTGGCGTCCGTCACCCTGCCCTCTTCCATCGGCACGTTCAGATCGGCGCGCACAAGGACGGTCTTGTCCTTCACCTTGGCGTCCGCGATGGATTTCACACCTTCGATGCTGCTCATGACATCACCTTGCCCATGGCCACGGCGGTGTCGTTCATGCGGTTGGAGAAGCCCCACTCGTTGTCATACCACGACAGGATGCGCACCATGCGGCCGTCCATGACCTTGGTCTGATCCAGCGCGAAGGTG
>JALSNA010000523.1 GCA_026987255.1 Hyphomicrobiales bacterium
TGCAGACCGTGGCGGTGTATTCCGACGTCGACCGCAATGCGCTGCACGTCCGCTATGCTGACGAGGCCTATTACATCGGCCCGCCCCAGGCGCGCGATTCCTACCTGCGGATGGACAAGATTTTGGAAGTGGCGAAGAAATCGGGCGCGGGGGCAATTCACCCCGGCTACGGCTTCCTGGCCGAGCGGGCGGAGTTTGCCCAGGCGTGCGCCGACGAGGGCATTGTGTTCATCGGGCCGGGAGCGAAAGCCATTGCCGCGATGGGCGACAAAGCGGTGGCGCGCGCCACGGTGGCCGCGGCGGGCGTGCCGGTGGTGCCTGGCACCGAGAGCGAAGAGCGGCTGACCGACGAAGAACTGCTGGCGCTGGCCCCGCGGATCGGTTTCCCGCTGCTCATCAAGGCCGTGGCGGGCGGCGGCGGCAAGGGGATGCGCGAGGTGCGCTCGCTGGACGAGATGCCCGCCGCCCTGCGCTCGGCGCGCGCCGAGGCCGAGGCTGCCTTTGGTGACGGCACGGTGTATCTAGAAAAACTCATCGAAGGCGCGCGTCACATCGAAATCCAGATTCTGGCCGACGCCCACGGCAACGTCATCCACCTGGGCGAGCGTGAGTGCTCCATCCAGCGGCGGCATCAGAAACTGTTCGAGGAGTCGCCCTCGCCCTTCATCGGGCAGGACGAAGACTTCCGCCAGAAGATGGGCATGGTCGCCGTGCGGGCGGCGCAAGCGGTGGGCTATGTCAGCGCGGGCACGATTGAGTTTTTGGTAGACAAGGACAAGAACTTCTACTTCCTGGAGATGAACACCCGCCTGCAGGTGGAGCATCCGGTGACCGAATATGTGACGGGGGTGGACATCGTCAAGGAGCAAATTCGCATAGCCAGAGGAAGAACGCTGCGCTATCGGCAAGAGGACATCCAGATGCACGGCTGGGCAATGGAAGCCCGCATCAACGCCGAGGACCCGTACAACAACTTCATGCCTTCCATTGGCCGCATCGAGCACATGGTGCTGCCCACCGGCCCCGGCGTGCGGGTGGACACTGGCGTGTATTCTGGCTTCGAGATTTCGCCCTACTACGATTCGCTGATTTCCAAACTCATCGTGTGGGGCGAGAGCCGCGGCCATGCCATCCAGCGGATGCGGCGGGCACTGGAGGAATACAAAATCGTGGGCGTGCGTACCACCATACCTTTTCATCAGAACTTATTGAAGCAAAGCCGTTTCATTGC
>JALSNA010000524.1 GCA_026987255.1 Hyphomicrobiales bacterium
ATGGGTGACGCCTTCGCCCACCTCCTCGACCACGCCGGCGGCTTCAAGGCCGGGCGTGAAAGGCAAGGGCAGGGGATAAAGCCCGCTGCGGTGGTATGTGTCGATGAAATTCAGGCCGATGGCCTTATGGCGGATCAGGATTTCGCCGCGCCCGGGGCGGGGGATTTCCGCCTCTTCCAAGCACAGCACATCCGGCCCACCATGCTCATGGATGCGAATGACCTGCATCATGGGGTCAGTCCGTCTTGCCCGCATCGCCATGGACGATTTCGCCCAGCGCGGAAACAAGCGGCTCCCATTCCAGCTCCTCCAGCGGGATGACGCGCACATCCAGCACCGCCGCCTTGCCCATCAGGGCCATGTAGCGCGGGGCGTTGTCGCGCACCTCGTCGATCAGGTCGGTGGTCACCAGGATGCCCACCCGCTCGCCCTCGCGGCCGAAATGGTCGCACAGGTTGTCGGCCTCGTGCAGGGCATCCATCAGGCGGTTGCGATGCTTGCGGTTGTCCGACTTGAACTCCGATTGCAGCGCCTTGCAGGAAACGAATCCCAGATGATCGTCCTTGCGCACGATCACGTCGATTTCGTTCTCGCCGTAAAAGTTCTCCACCTTCCAGCCCAGCACCTGCGAATAGATGGCCTCGTCGGCGCCCGCCTCCATGGCCGCCAGCCAGGCCAGCTCCTCCAGCCAGCCGCCGGAGAGAAAACGCCGCGCCGCCGCATCCTTGGCCACGTAGCGGTCATCCTCGCGCGACAGGATGTCCTGGGCCAGCAGGTGTTCCAGGAACATCCCGGCAACCTCCGGATCGCCGGCAAGAACCGGGCTCTGCCGCAAAATGCCCTCCTTGTTGTTCAGCAAGGCGTCGCGCAATGGCTCGAAGAGCGGGTAATTGTGCTCGATGACCTTCAGCAGGGGCTCATGCCGCACAGCAAGTTCCCCATCGCCGGGCTTGCCTTTCAGGAAGGCCCCGCGCTGTTCGAGAATGCCGGATATGGTTTTCTCACTGCTCATCGTGGTCAGCCTAGGGTCTGGTCTCAATAAAGGCGTGGATGCCAGCGGCAAATGCACAAGATATCAGCGGCCTTGTCTTGCCCACCAATAGTGGCGCTATTGGTGGGCAAGACAAGGCCGCCAAGATGCAGTGCATTTGTCGCCCGAAGGGGCTGGCGGCCAGCAACAGAAGAGAAGCGCTTACGCTTGTAATTGCACATTTTTTTCCTGCTTTC
>JALSNA010000525.1 GCA_026987255.1 Hyphomicrobiales bacterium
CGCCCGCCCTGACCCATGTCAATGCCTGTGCCTTTGAACCGGCTCACAATGCCCCCATATGAAAAAGGGGGAAGGATGGCGGGCGCAAGCGCGCCGGGACAGTGGTTTTCAGGAGGCTGACATGACGCTGAAGACGATTCTCGTATCTCTCAACGATTTTGACCGCGTGGATGCCCTGCTCAATGTGGCAGGCAACCTGGCGGCGAAGCACGATGCCCACATCACCGGGCTTTTTGTCATCCCGGCCTTGCGCGTCTATCCGGTCGTCACCCTGCAGGTGCCGCCGGAGTTCTTCGAGGCCCAGCGCAAGGCCTATGAAAAGCGCGCCGAAGCCGTAAGGAAACGCTTCGAGGACTATTGCGCCCGCAACGAATTGCGCTGTGAATGGGTGAAGGAGGAATCCCTCTCGCCGCTCATTGCCGATACGGTCATCAGGCACGCCCTGCAAAGCGATCTGGTGGTGGCCTCCCAGCCCGCGCAGGAAGAGATTTCCGAAATCGAAAGCGATTTCGCCGAGCGCATCGTCATGGAATCGGGCCGCCCGGTGCTTTTCGTGCCCAGGGTGGGCGAGTTTGACAAGGTGGGCGAGGTGGTCGTGGCCGGCTGGAACGCCACCCGCGAGGCGGCGCGGGCCATCTATGACGCCCTGCCCATCCTCAAGCTGGCGCGCGATGTGCGCCTGGCCTGGGTGGATCCGCAGAAGGATGCGGACGAGGATATCCAGCTCCCCGGTGCGGAGATGGCCGCCGCCCTGGCGCGCCATGACGTCAAGGCCGAGGCCGACGAGCTGGTCTCCGGCGGGCTGGATGCCGCCGATGTCCTGCTCAATCACGTGGACGAGACAGGAGCGGACATGCTGGTGCTCGGCGCCTGGGGCCATTCGCGCCTGCGCGAATACGTCTTCGGCGGCGTCACCCAGAGCATCCTGACCCACATGACCGTCCCGGTGATCTTCTCCCATTGAGCGGGGTTTGTGAGTCTGCGCCCTGAAAACGCCTGCGCATCCATCCTCACCTTCTGCCAGCCACCCGCAGCGCCCCGTGACTTGGGTGGTTGGCAGGGAGGAGGATGATCCTCGGACGGTCAAGGAAGATGCCCTCAAGTCGCATGTGAAGTATTCACAACAGATTGAATACACAGCATTTTCTGGCATTCTGACAATCCGTGAATTGCAAGGTTCTGACAGATTTTCTGTCAGAACCTTGCAATTTACTTGGGGCCAAAAAT
>JALSNA010000526.1 GCA_026987255.1 Hyphomicrobiales bacterium
TCGCCTCTGGAACAATCAAGTGCAAGACTTTTGAAAAGCCCTGGCGCCCGCAGGGTACATCTTCCACCAGGTGAGCAGGCTGGGCTATAACAGACTGGGCGGGTCGATGGCCAGATCCCAATCCCCCAGAGGGTGGCCCTGCAATACGGCCACCGGGTTCGGGCCGCGCAAAATCACGTGCCAGCAATAGCGCCCCCCCACGCGGGCAAAAAAGCACGGCGCGGGGCCGATTATTTGAGTGGCCGGATGCCCACCCTCACGCAGCCAGCCGTGCAGGCGGGCGGCCATGCGGCGCGCCTCCTCTTCTGCTTGCTCAGCCCGCCATCCCCGATAAATCAGGCGCACCAATCGGGCATAGGGCGGATACCCCAGGCGGCGGCGATAGCGTAGTTCTTCCTCGTAAAAGGCCATGAAATCGTGTTGCGCGGCAGCGCGGATCGCGTAGTGTCGCGGCATGTAGGTTTGCAAGATCACCCGCCCGCCCAAAGGGCTGCGCCCGGCGCGCCCGGCCACCTGGGTGAGCGTTTGAAAACCGCGCTCCGCGGCGCGGTAATCGGGCAACGTCAAGCCGACATCGGCCAACACGATGCCCACCAGGGTCACAAAAGGTAGGTCCAGCCCTTTGGCAAGCATTTGCGTGCCGATGAGGATGTCGGCTCGGCGGGCGACGAAGTGCTCTAAAATCGCCGCATGGCCGCCCTGGGCACGCACGGCGTCGGCATCCCAGCGCAAGGTGCGCGCCTGGGGAAAGTGGCGGCGCACTTCGGCTTCGACCCGCTCGGTGCCTGCGCCGTAGGGGCGCACCCGGTGGCTGCCGCAGGCGGGGCAGGTAGAGGGCATCTTGCGCCGGTAGCCGCAGTGATGGCACACCAGCGCCCCACTTGCCCGATGGTAGGTCAGGGGAATGTCGCAGCGAGGGCACCGAAAGATGTAACCACAATCGCGGCAGAAGACATACGGCGCGCTCCCTCGGCGGTTGAGAAAGAGGATGGCCTGCTCATCGCGTTGAAGCACCTCCTCCAGGGCACGCAAAAGGGGGCGGCTGAAGATGCCGGTATGGCCGGCGCGCAGTTCGGCGCGCATATCCACCACTTCCACAGGCGGTAAATCGGCAGCCAGGGCCTCGCCCCCCGCAGGGCGGAAGCGCGCCGCAGGGGCAGAAAGGTGTTTCTGCGCCGCAGCGATACTTTCCTGATGAGCCAGGATGCGGGTGGGAAGTTCCACCAA
>JALSNA010000527.1 GCA_026987255.1 Hyphomicrobiales bacterium
AAAGGCCAAAGCGCCTGCGCGGACCGGGCCTGGACAAACCGCTCCCGAGCCCCGGGCAACCTCTGACGCAACTCCGAAAGCCAATGTGGAAACGGCGGAAAAATCCCCCCGGCCTGCGCCGCCACGGCCCGCCGCCGAAAAGGCCGCACCCGCCGGAGCGGCCAGCGCGCAGACATCCGGGAAAATGGCTTCGGCGCAACAGTCTCTACAGCCTGAAGCGGCCATCCAGCCGCGACCTGCGGCCAGACCGAAACTGGTCAAAACGCCAGGCGCGGGCAAGGGGCCACGCGGGCGCCTTGAGCTGCAAACGGTCGATTATGACGAAAACGGCGACATTTTCTTCACCGGCCGGGCCGCGCCGGGGCAGACCTTGCGTCTTTATGCCGACAACAGGCTGCTGGGCGATGCCCATGCCTCTGCCGGTGGCGGCTGGGAATGGCGCGGCAAGGCGTCCATCAGCGCCGGTCTGCACACCTTGAGAGTGGACCGGATCACCGACAGCGGGCAGGTGGCCGAGCGCATCGAGCTGCCCTTCATGCGCGCGGCGCGTGAAAAGGTGGCGGCAAATGCCGCGACGGCGGCCATGACGCGGCAAGAGACGAAGGCCGCCACGGCCCCCGGCAAGCCGGGTGAGAAACTGGTGCAGACCCTGGCGCGGGAAGCCGCCGGTGATGCGGCGCAAGGGGCAGGCCTCAAGGCCGCGCCGCCGCCGGGGCCGGGCAGGGTGGTCATCCAGCCGGGCAACAATCTGTGGAACATCGCCCGGGTGATCTATGGCAAGGGGGTGCGTTATACGGCCATATACGAGGCCAACAAGGACCAGATCCGCGATCCCAACCTGATCTATCCCGGCCAGGTCTTCACCACGCCGCAAGCTTCCGGCCCCTTGCGCATCGATCCGAAGCGCACCGAGCCGCTCGCCGCGGCAAAGGAGAAAACCACCCGATAGAAAGCCGCCTGCCCTGCGCCTTGCAAAGAGGCCGGGGCGCGCCTAGATTTTCGCCAATCTGCCCGAAACACATCTGTGAAAGCGCCCATGGTTGGCAAATTGTCATATTCCTCTCCGCCGCTGGAAGAGCTGACGGAGGAAGACGGCCCCGGCATGAGCCAGATGCAGACCCTGCGCCGGCTCATGCCCTACCTGTGGCCGAAGGACAATTTCGCCACCCGCGCGCGGGTGGTGCTGGCCATGAGCTCCCTGCTGCTGGCCAAGGCCA
>JALSNA010000528.1 GCA_026987255.1 Hyphomicrobiales bacterium
GGTTCGAGGTGCGAACGGCGGCCGAATCCCATATCTGCTGTGGCTCCGCCGGGGTCTATTCCATCCTGGAGCCGGAAATGTCGGGCCGCCTCAAGGCGCGCAAGGTGGCGCATCTGCAAGACACCGGCGCGGATGTCATCGCCTCGGCCAACTATGGCTGCATGCACCACATGGCTTCCGGCACGCACCTTCCCATCGTGCATGTGATCGAGCTGCTGGAATGGGCCGCGGGCGGACACAGGCCCAAGGCGCTGGATGAAACGGAAAACAGGGCCTGACGGCCCTGCTTTCCTTGCCACTCAAAAAGGAGCTGAGCTCACTCCCTGCCGTGTCTGGCCATGACCTCTTCGGCGGTCTTGCCGGTGAGTTCGGCCATGTGGGCATGGGAGAAGGTGAAGGTGCCCACCCCGGCGGTGGCCGAGCGCAGCTCGATGATGAGATTGCCGATTTCGGCCTCCGGCATGTGGGCCTCCACCGTGTCCCAGCCGTTCCAGCCCTCGCGGGCGTCGAACCCCAGGATCTGGCCGCGATGGCCGGAGACGATCTGGGTGACCCTGGAGGTGGCCTCGTTGGGCACGTGGATCTTCACCAGGGCGATGGGCTCCAGCAGAACCGGGGAGGCCTCCTTCATGGCCTCGCTCATGCCCAGTTTGGCGGCCATCTTGAAGGCCATTTCGGACGAATCCACCGTGTGGTAGCTGCCGTCGGCCAGGTTCACCGCTATATCCACCACCGGAAAGCCCAGCGGGCCTTTCTCGTTGTATTCCTTCACCCCGGCCTCGACGGCGGGAATGTAGGTCTTGGGCACCACGCCGCCGGTGATGGTATCGGTGAACTCGAACCCGGAGCCGCGCGGCAGCGGCCTGATCTCCAGCACCACGTCGCCGAACTGGCCATGGCCGCCGGTCTGTTTCTTGTGGCGGCCGCGCGCCGAGGCCGGTTTGCGGATGGTTTCCTTGAAGGCGATGGCGCGCGGCTTTCCCTGCGCTCCGACGCCGAACTTCTCGCGCAGTTTCTCCAGGGCCACCCGCAGGTGCATTTCGCCAGCCCCCCACAGCACCATTTCCCTGGTATCGGCCTCGTGCTTGAGGGACAGGGAGGGGTCTTCTTCCAGCAGTTTGGCCAGGGCGGCGGAGAGCTTCACCTCGTCCTTCTTGTCGGGCACGGTGATGGCCATGCCATAGACCGGCGGGGCCGGATCGGGCACCAGGATTTGTGGCACCTTGTCCTTCTCCACCGAGACCCCCTGGCCGGTGGCGAAGGGCTCAAGGCGGCCCAGGGCCACCGTATCGCCAGCTTTTGCGGCGGAAATCTTCTTCGTCTCCTGGCCGAAGACGGTGAACATGCCGCCGATGCGCGCGCTTTCGCCCTTGTCATCGTAGAGGGTATCGCCATCCTTCAGCGCCCCGGCCAGCACGCGGGTGAGCGAGAGCTTGCCCTGCGAGGAATAGAAGGTCTTCATGATGTAGCCCGCCCCCTTCAGCGACGGATCGACACCCAGCCGCTCGATGGTGCGCTCGATGCCGGCCACGTCATGGCGCAGGGTCTTCAGCAGGCGCAGGATGCCGTTCTCGTTCTCCGCCGAGCCGAGCAGCACCGGCGTGATGTAGCCTTCGCGCAATTCGTTGCGCAGGTCCTCGAAAATCTTGTCGGTGGGCGGCTCCATGTCCGAAAGCAGGGTCTCGAGCAGATCGTCATCGTAATCGGCCAGCTTCTCCATCATCTCGTAGCGGGCCTCTTCCTCGCGATCCTTGAAGTCCTTGGGGACTTCGGTGACCTCCGATTCGGCCCCCTCCCTGTAGATGTAGGCGCGCTCCAGGGCCAGGTCGATGGAGCCTATGGCGATGCCGTCCTTCCAGATGGGCACCTGGCGCAGCACCAGCGGGTGGGAAGAAGCCGGTTGCAGATATTCCAGCATGTCGCGCACCTGGCCCTCGGCCTTGTCGATCTTGTTGATGAAGATGATGCGCGGCAGGCCGATCTCGTCGAGCTGCTTGAGGATGACCTGAAGGGCGGCCGTCTTCTTGTCGTCGGGCTCCATGACCACCACGGCGGCATCGCAGCCCACCAGGGCGGCGCGTGCGTCACCGGCGAACTCCACCGAGCCGGGGCAGTCGATGAAGGTATAGGTATCGCCCAGGAACTCCGTTGCCGCCACGTTGAGCTCCACGCTCATGTTGTGGGCGCGCGCCACCGCGGAGGCATCGCCAACGGAGGAACCATCCTTGACAGAGCCCTTGCGCGATATGGCCCCGGTGCGGTGCAAAATGGCTTCCAGCAAGGTGGTCTTGCCGCTTTGATAGGGGCCCACGAGCGCAATGCACCGCGGGCCGGCTGCCCTGCCGCCGTTGTTGTCCGTCATGGCTGGTTCCTCCTCTGGTTGGTGTTATGGGTGATCCTCTTTGGTTTCGCCGCAGAACCAATCCCTTGCGTTCAGCGCGCCGGGCGCAAGCTCAGGCCGGCGATCCCGGCGGCGATGTTGAGCCCCGTCTGGGCCTGGAAGCTGACCGGCTGCAGGACGATGCCATGGCGCAGCCCGCCGATCAGGGCATTGGCCCCATAGCCGGCGCCGGGGGTCACTTCCGCGCTGGCGCCCACATAGGTCCCGGCCAGCGCGCCGCGCCGGGTGCTGCCCGGGGCAAAGACGCTCCAGATGAGCGATGTGCCGGTGGTCTCGCCCAGATCGACTCCCAGCTTGGTGATCGATCCGGTGTAATGTTCGCGGCGGCCCGAGGTGCGGCGGAAATTGCACCGCAAGGTCTTGTGGGAATAAAGCACCATGCCCACGCCGCCATCGATGTGGCAGCTGAGCACGCCGATCTTGACCAGCCCGGCCGAGGCGGCGGGCGCAAACAGGGCGATAGCGGCGGCCAGGGCCGCGGCGGGCAGAAAACGGGTCGGTTTGATCATGATGATGGCTCCCTGTTGAAGGAATTGAACGAGACTCTCCTTTTGGCCCCCATCCCCGTTTGGCAGATACACTCCACCACTAATTGAGCCACAAGGCAAGACGGGCCGCCGTGACCTGTGTCAAGGCGGCCCGTTTTCAGGCAAAAAAGTCAGCCGCGGGCGGCATCATGAAAGGCTGCCGCAGAAGCGCTGGATGCGTGCGCAGGCTTCCCGCAGGGCCTGCGCCGAGGTGGCGTAGGAGACGCGGAAATTGGGCGAGGTCCCGAAGGCCGCGCCATGCACGGCGGCCACGCCCTCGGCTTCAAGCAGGGCGGTGACGAAATCCTCGTCGGTTTCGATCACCTTGCCGTCCGGGGTGCTCTTGCCCATGCATCCGGCAATGGATGGATAGACATAGAAGGCGCCTTCCGGCGTGGGGCAGGAAATGCCCTCGGCGTCATTGAGCATTTCAACCACCATGTCGCGGCGCGCCTTGTATTCGCGGTTGTGCTCGGCGATGAAATCCTGCGGGCCGTTGAGCGCCTCCACGGCGGCCCACTGGGAGATGGAGCACGGGTTGGAGGTGCTTTGCGATTGCAGCTTGGCCATGGCCTTGACGAGGCTGGCCGGGCCGCCCGCATAGCCAATGCGCCAGCCGGTCATGCAATAGGCCTTGGAGACGCCGTTGATGGTCAAGGTGCGCTCGTAAAGACCCGGCTCCACCTGGGCGGGGGTGACGAACTGGAAATCGTCATAGACCAGATGCTCGTACATGTCGTCGGTCATGACCCACACATGCGGATGCTTCATGAGCACGGCGGTGAGGGCGGAGAGCTCATCGGCCGTGTAGGCCGCGCCGGTGGGGTTGGAGGGAGAGTTGAACAGGAACCACTTGGTTCTCTCCGTGATCGCCGCCTCCAGGGCTTGCGGCGTGAGCTTGAAAGCGGTCTCGATGCCGGTCTCGACGATGACCGGCCTGCCGCCCGCCAGCAGCACCATGTCGGGATAGCTCACCCAGTAGGGGGCCGGAATGATGACCTCGTCACCGGGATTGAGGGTGGCCATGAAGGCATTGTAGAGCACCTGCTTGCCGCCGGTGGAGGCGATGATCTGATCGGCTCCGTAGTCCAGTCCGTTGTCGCGCTTGAACTTGGCGGCGATGGCCTCCTTGAGCTGCGGGATGCCGCCCACGGCGGTATATTTGGTCTCGCCGCGGCCGATGGCCTCGATGGCGGCCTGCTTGATGTTGTCCGGGGTGTCGAAATCGGGCTCGCCCGCGCCGAGCGAGATGACATCGCGCCCGGCGGCCTTCAGTTCGGCGGCCTTTTGCGACACCGCGAGGGTGGGAGACGGCTTGACGCGCGCCAGCGTATCGGAAAGAAAACCCATCTGTTCTGGCTCCTGGTAGAAAGACCTGTCCGGCGCGCGACTTTACGCCCCCGCGCGGCCAGGGGCAAGAGGAGGCCGGGCCGTCCTTTCCGTGCACCTCGGGACAGGTGAAACGTCAACGCCGCCTGTTGAGGAAGATGCGGGAGAAAACGCTGCCCAGAAGCGCCCCGGCTCCGGCCATGAGAATCTCGTAATGCTGGGGATAATAGCGCGCCATGTAACGCAGATACAGATAGACGGAGACGACGGACAAGAGTGCCGGCAGAAGCAATTCAAGATCTCTTTTCAACATGATCGCGCCTTCCTCATGAGAGCCGTTGCGCACTAATTACATGCGCGGCAGAGGTGATGCAACTCCCACGGGCAATCCTGTTGAAGGCGCTGGCCGCCTGATCAGGTCTTCATGCTCAGTCCTCGGGCTCCAGCAGCTTGTGGATATGGACGATGAAATAGCGCATTTCGGCATCATCAATGGTGGCGCGGGCCTTTTCCTCCCAGGCGCGGTGGGCCTCGTCATAACTGGGATAGATGCCGACAATGTCCAGTTTCGCCGGGTCCTGAAACTCGCAGCCTTGCACATCCTTCAGATGGCCGCCGAAGACCAGGTGCAAATATTGTTTCGATTCAAAAACATGATCGGTCATGGTGATGTCCTCGTGTGGTGTGTGTTCTTTGTTCTGTGTGCGCGAATGGGAGCTGTGCACTCGTGCCGGGGCATTTGTGCACGGAAGTGCGTCGCGCCGGCCCGCGCCTGTTTTTTTTGCACGGAAGTGCATCGCGCCGGCCCGCGCCCCCTCCCGGCCGCCCAGAGAATAGGTGAGGCGTCCGGGAGGGGGGGCGGGCCTTTTTTTTGCACGGAAGTGCATCGCGCCGGCCCACTCCCCCTCCCAACCACCCAGGATTATACGCAAGGTGGTTGGGTGGGGGCGTGGGCCTTTTTGTGCGCTGATGTGCGTCGCGCCGGCCCACGCCTGCTTTTTTGCACGGAAGTGCATCGCTCCGGCCCACTCCCCCGCCCGGCCGCCCAGGATTATACGCAAGGTGGTTGGGTGGGGGCGTGGGCCTTTTTGTGCGCTGATGTGCGTCGCGCCGGCCCACTCCCCCTCCCAACCGCCCAGAGGATACGCAAGGCGGTTGGGAGGGGGCGCGGGCCTTTTTTTCTGGCTGTGTATGGAAGGAGGGGTCAATGTCCTTTTCGGCATCCCTTGAAGGTTTTCAGGCGGGCGAGGATCTGCTGGTGCAGGGCCGGGTTGGCGGCGGCCACGCCGAAGGGGCGGGTATCGGCGCGGTTGTAGAGGATGGTTTCGCCCCTGGCATCGGTGAGCACTCCGCCCGCCTCATGGATGATGATGTCGCCCGCGGCAATATCCCAGTCGCTCTTGTGGCCCGGCGCGATCATGGCGGAGGCATCCGCCGAGGCCACCTTCGCCAGCCGCAGCGCCAGCGACGGCAGGCGCGTCACCGAAACCTTGGGCCAGGGCCTGCCCCAGCGGGCCGGATCGTGGATGGAGCGCGGGCCGATGATGTGCGCGCCTGAAAGCTCCGCCCTTTGCGAAACATGGATGGGCGCGCCGTTCAATCTTGCCCCCCGGCCCTTTTGCGCCGCCCATGTCAGCCCCAGGGCCGGGGCGTGAATGACGCCGATGACGGGGCGGCGGTCCTCCACCAGGGCCAGGGAGACGCACCAGTTCGGATCGTTGTG
>JALSNA010000529.1 GCA_026987255.1 Hyphomicrobiales bacterium
CGGCCGGTGGGATTGATACGCTCGCCGATGATGGTGAAGGGCGCATCGAAACTGATGACATGTTCGCGCGTTGCGGAGGCGATGATGGTCTTGGTCATGGACTATTCCTGTTGTGTATTTCTCTGGGCCGTTCAGTCGCGGGCCAGCCCCAGAACCCGGCAGATGGCCTCGGCCAGCTCCGGTTTGTTCATGGTGAAAAGATGAAAGCGGCGCACCCCGCAGGCCGCCAGGTCGAGAACCTGCTCTATGGCATAGGCGGCGGTGAGCAGCTTGTGTTCCTCCGAATCCATCGCCACTCCGGCAAAGCGCGCCTCCAGCCAGGGCGGAATGGAGGCCTGGCACTTGCGGGCAAAGTTCCTGACCTTGAAGAAGTCCTGGATGAGCATGATGCCCGGCACGATCTGGCCGTCAATCCCCGCGGCGCGCGCCCTGGCGAGGAAATCGCGGTAGAGCCCGTTGTCGAAGAAGAACTGGGTGAGCGCCTCATTGGCCCCGGCGGCGAACTTGGCCCGCAGGTTCTCCAGATCGGCTTCCGGTGAGGGCGATTCGGGATGCACCTCCGGATAGGCGGCCATGGAGATGTGCATGTCCGGCCATGTGCCGCGCAGCGCGGCAATGAGTTCGGCGGCATTGGCAAACCCCTGCGGGTGGGCGCGGAAGACCGTCTCGCCCGCTTTCGGATCGCCGCGCAGGGCGACGATGTGGGTGATGCCCAGCTCACGGTATATGCGCGCCACTTCCAGGGTTTCCTCGCGGCTGGCGTCCGAACAGGTCAGATGGCCGCAAATGGGGATTGAGACGGCGGCCTTGAGCGCCTTGATGGTCTCGATGGTGGAATCGCGCGAGCTGCCACCCGCCCCATAAGTGACCGAAATGTATTCCGGGCCGAAAGGCTCCAGCCTGCGGGCCATGGCGCACAGGGCCTGCCTGCCGGCTTCCGTGCGGGCGGGGAACATCTCGAAGGAGACTTCGAATCCCTCCGCCAGCGCTGCCTGGAATGTGGTTTTCGAGAGGTTCGTCATGGGGCGCTTTCAGATCATATAAGGAAATCTTTATGTCTTTGAGCAGAGCCGCAATGGCTTGTCAAGGCCATGGCGGGAGCCAACCGGATGGTGGATTTCAAGTCTGTGTTGAAAAGGTTACAATTTTATGGTCTTCTCCATTCAAAACATTCCGTTGCGTTCAACATCGCATGGATGTCTTGCAAAAAT